>CANMEW010000022.1:4708-15422 GCA_947496905.1 Rickettsiales bacterium
CCCAAGGTCGCAACGCGATTTGATTCTTGGTGAATTCCCTGAAATCCGGCGATGACAACAACATCATTTTCTTCCAAAGCTTTTAACAAAAACTCAGCGTCAATCGACTCAATTCGCGCCTTACTGTGAACATCATCAGTTTTTATTGGCAGCTGCCAGCCCAAGAAAGATCTAGCTTTATAGCCAATTGATTGCAGCTCGAGCGCCAAAAGTCCGCAAGTAACTTGCTCACCAGTTGCCACGATGGAGTCATACTCCGCCAAAGATTCATCCGACAGTAAGGTTGAAACTTGGTTGCAATAATCGACCAATTGATTGGTTACACCGGACATCGCCGATACAACCACGATGACTTTATTTTTTTTGTCGAGCTCGGCTTTGATTTTTTTTGCAACATTTTTGATGCGCGGAATGTCTCCAACGGAGGTTCCTCCAAATTTTTGAACTACTAGTAGCATGATGGAAATATTTTATGTTGTTAGATGCTCAAACAGAACAGATGACAAGTAGCGCTCGCCACAGGAAGGAAGCATGAAGACGATCAGCTTCCCAGCATTTTCTGGTCTTTTGGCAATTTGCAAAGCAGCGTAAGCAGCGGCGCCAGAAGAAATTCCACCGAGTATTCCTTCTTTCAAAGCCAACTCCCGAGCGGTTGTGATGGCATCCTCATTGGAAACTTGAAAAATTTCGTCAATCAAATTGGTTTGCAAAATTGACGGAATGAAGCCCGCGCCAATTCCTTGGATTTTATGGGGAGCAGGCGCGCCACCAGAAAGAACGGGGCTTGCAGATGGCTCAACCGCGACTGCTTTAAAGTTTAGATTTCTTTGTTTAAGCACAGAAGACACGCCAGTAATGGTTCCGCCAGTACCAACTCCCGAAACAAAAATATCAATTTTTCCATCCGTGTCGCGCCAAATTTCTTCTGCAGTAGTTTTTTGGTGAATTTCCACATTGGCTTGGTTGTTGAATTGCTGCAAAATTAGCGAATCAGGAATTTCACGATTTAACTCCTCAGCCTTTGCAATCGCGCCTTTCATCCCCTTGGCACCTTCGGTCAAAACCAATTCTGCACCGTAAGCTTTGAGTAATTTTCTGCGCTCCAAAGACATGGTTTCGGGCATGGTTAGAACTAGACGGTAACCTTTAATTGCCGCCACAAAAGCTAGCGCAATCCCAGTATTTCCGGAAGTAGGCTCAATTAAAGTAGTTTTACCTGGAGTGATTAATCCCTTCTTTTCCGCATCCTCAATCATGTTAACACCAATTCTGTCTTTCACCGAATTGGCAGGATTGTAATATTCCAGCTTCGCCACCACTTTTGCCGATGACTGATTGAGACGATTCAGTTGAACCAATGGCGTATTGCCAACTAGCTCGATTAGGTTTTTTGCGATTTTCATTATTTGCTTTGTTGAAATGGTGGACAGGACGAGTCACAAGTTAATGAGTAAAAAGTAGGGCAGATTCAAAAAATTAATTAGAGCAAATGGAGCATTCAAGTAAGTTGGACGAGGAAAAAATTCATCACAGAAAAAAATTTGACGTCGTAGTAATCGGCGCTGGAGCGGCGGGATTAATGTGTGCAGCAACTGCCGGCGCAAGAGGTAAAAAAGTTTTGCTGGTCGATCACGCAAAATCCGTTGGTGAAAAAATTCGCATTTCTGGCGGCGGTAGATGCAACTTCACCAACCTTTACACCTCACCAAAAAATTTCATTTCAAACAATCCTCATTTCTGTGTTTCAGCCTTGAAACGCTTTACTCCGCAAGACTTCATCGCCTTAGTTAAAAAACACCAAATCTCCTTTCACGAAAAAACTTTAGGACAACTTTTTTGCGACTCTTCTTCGCGACAAATTGTTGAGATGTTGCTCAAAGAATGTGCCGACGGAAATGTAGAAATTCTTTTGGAAAACCGAGTGAATAGAATAAGAAGAATGGGGAATTTTTTTGAGATGAATATTGGCGATGAGCGCGTTGAAGCCACATCTCTCGTGATTGCAACCGGCGGACTCTCAATTCCAAAAATGGGCGCGAGTAGTTTTGGTTACGATGTGGCGCGACAATTTGGTCTAAAAATTATCGAACCAAAACCGGCCTTGGTGCCACTTACTTTCGACGAAGAAATTCTTAGAACAAGCCATAAGTCTCGCTGCGATGCGGCGGATGGCGCGGTTCTTTCGAGCACAGAAGCGGAACGTACTACTTCGTACTTGAGCATCTGCGCGCAGAAAAACAGCGCTAGCAGCCCATTCGCAGTTAGAGACTTAGGACTTGTTCTCGCAGAAACAAAGGGTCTTTCTGGTGTTGCGGTCGATGCTTCTGTTACTTATCAGGGAACAAACTTCCTCGAAGCAATTCTTTTTACCCATCGCGGACTCAGTGGTCCTGCGATTCTACAGATTTCATCTTACCTAAAAAATGGTGAAAAATTTTTGATCAATCTCGCGCCAGAAATTGATGTTTTCCAAAAATTACTCGAAGAAAAAAAATCAAAACCAAGACAAGAATTACAAAATTTTCTCGCCACTTTTTTACCAAAAAGCCTCGCCAATTATTTAGCGCAAAAAAGTGGACATCAGGGAAATATTGCTGACATCTCGAATAAAAAACTGAGAGAAATTGCTGACTCGGTAAACTCTTGGATCGTTTGTCCTAGCGGAACTGAAGGCTTTGCAAAAGCTGAAGTAACGATTGGCGGAATCGACACTGACGAAATTTCTTCCAAAACTTTTGCTGCGAAATCCGTGCCAAATTTATTTTTTATCGGGGAAGTTTTAGATGTGACTGGTTGGCTCGGTGGCTTTAATTTTCAGTGGGCTTGGGCCTCTGGCAAAGCTGCCGGAGAAAGTGTGTAGACTCGGTCTAAATCAGATTCTGGAAAGGATCTACCTTGCTTTGTAGACCGCACTTCTATGTCCAATGGACACCTCTAAAAATTGCTTTTTCCGGTAATTTCTTCGTTACCAAATTTTTTCGCGAGCACGTACAAGTAGTACGCTTTCTGCGCTCGGCACAATTTTCTTCCTCAAAATTCCTCGAAAAAATCTAATTTTTAGAGGTGCCCATTAAATCACCCGACTTGAGTCGCGCTCCGCCGCTCCTCAAGCCACCCTCTTCTACAAAGAGGGTTTTTCGCCGAGGTGCCATCACACCTTACTAATCTCGGAAATTTCCGGTTGAATGTTTTCTTGGCCATTATTTATTGAACATAATTCATCTCACACTGAGCCAAATCGCGCTCATCTCTCTCGCAGAAAATTCCCAAAAATTAACCAAAATTAAGGAACATAGGCATCTGTGCCCCATGGGGCACAATTTGTACATTTTTTTTACCGATGCCTAGCCGCCTTCAACCCGCTACACTCTAGGCTTCAACGCTGAATCGCCTCACTAAAATAAAAACAATTTTTCTCATTTTTTCACTCAAAATTAGGTAAATTTTATGACAACAGACACATCAAAACCAACCGTGCCGGAATTTAAACCAATCAAAAAACCGACCTCTTCCTTCGTTTCTGATCCTTACAATAAAAGAGCTGGTGGCAGTAAAAAAAATATCGACAAAACACCTTCCATAATTGGTGGCAATAAGGGCGGGAAAGTAATTAATGTGTCCAAGTTCAAAGGTGGCAGCGGCGGGGATAGGTAAGGTCGCTGAACTCAATCTCTAATTTTAAAAATCATGAATATCGAAAAAATCTCAATTGGAAAAGACGCTCCAAACCAAGTGAATGTAATCATCGAAGTGCCAATGAATGCTGATCCGGTGAAGTATGAAATGGACAAGGAAAGTGGTGCGATTTTTGTTGATCGCTTCATCGCCACGCCAATGTACTACCCCTGCAATTACGGTTTTATTCCGCACACATTGTCTGAAGATGGTGACCCCGCTGACGTGTTAGTGGTTTCTGATTTTGCGGTAGTGCCGGGAGCGGTAATTGCTGTAAAGCCAGTCGGAGTGCTAATTATGGAAGATGAGAAGGGGATGGATGAGAAAATTATTGCCGTGCCGGCAAAAAAATTGAACTCACAATTTGAGGCGATTGAGTCCTACCAAGAGCTGCCAGAAAATCTGCTCAATAAAATCAAACATTTTTTTGAGCATTACAAAGATTTAGAGAAGGGGAAGTGGGTGAAAGTAAAGGCCTTCGAAGATGCGCCAAAAGCGAGACAACTAATTAAAGAAGCAATTGAGAGAGCGGCAAAGTAGCTCTGAACTTAAATACCAAATGTCGGAATTTTTCTGAAATTTTTCTGGATTAAACCGACGATTAAAAACCCTGACCAAAGCCTGCATTTCTAAGTCAAACTCCTCATTTAAATTCACCACACGGTAGCCAAGTTTTTGGAGATTTTCTTTTATTTTTTTGATCTCCAAATCTTTCTCGCCTGCTGCAAATAATTTTTTTTCTTCAGAATTTTTTAGAGAAATTTTGGGAAAAAATCCCACACCTTGTTCAGCTAAAAACCCCCAATCAAACAGATGGGACGGGTCTTGTTTACGATCCAAACAACCACTCTCCTTGTTGTAGCCAATGTCGGAATGACCAACAATATTCCCCGCTGCAATGTTGTGCTTGGCAATTAAATGTCTGCACAGAGCCGCTCCTGCCAGCATTTGCGTCATTTCGAATTTTTTTGAAAATGGCGAAGCATTAATGAATTCAACTCCAATCGAATTTTTATTTAAGCCCTCGCAGCCTTTCCAAAAGCTGACTCCCGCATGAAAGGCAATGTCATTTTCACCGACCAACTCAAAAATTTCTCCCGCCTCGTCAATTAGAAAATGCGCACTCACTTGATGCTCGCGAAACTGCGCAATTGCGTGTTCAACAGAATTAGCCTCAACATGGTGCAACACCAAAAAATCAACCTTTCTGACTGAGTTTTGTTTCTCAAAAAATTCGGTAAATTTTTGTGATTGGTTAATTTTCAACAATTACTCCACTATTTTTTTTAACTTGGCCTTGATCCAAATTCTAAAGTGGTCGATGTAGCTGAAGACTGCAGGTACAACAACCAGCGTTAGAATCGTCGAAGAAATTAATCCGCCAATAATGGCAACACCCATTCCGGTACGCTGCGCAGAAGACTCGCTCAGGCCGATTGCAACCGGCATTGTGCCGGCAATCAGGGCAAGAGATGTCATTAAAATCGGGCGTAGCCGCATTTTTCCAGCAGTAACCAACGCCTCTTTACGCGACTTGCCCTGCTCAATTAGGTGATTTGTGTAGTCGATTAGCAAAATCGAATTTTTGCCAGACACGCCAATTAATATAAAAATTCCCAGCATAGTAAAAATATTTACCGACTCATGCGCAACAAAGAGTGCATAAGCGGCGCCGCACAATGCCAATGGTAATGCCAGTAAAATTGTGAATGGCGTAATGAATGATTCGTACAGGCTAGTGAGAATTAAAAAGATGAATAACACCGCAATGCCAAGAGCGAATTTCATTGAGCTCTGCATGTCCTGCATGTTTTCCGAGTCTCCAGAAAAACTGTAACGAATGTGTGAAGGAATTTTTAAATCACCTTCTGCAGCAAGCATTGCCTCAATATCCTGCATCACATTTCCAAGGCCAACACCGCGAGCTAGGCTTGCTGTGAGCTGAATGAACCTTCCGCGATCTTGACGGTTAATCGTCGCCGGCTCTTGTCCCTCGCTGCTGGTTGCCACATCAGTCAGTCGGATTAATTTTTGATTTAAATTCGGAACGTAAATTTTTGAAAAATTTTCTCTCAAATCGCGCTGCTCTTCCCGCAAGCGCACCCGCACTTCGTACTCCAAACCATTCTGGCGTAACTTGGTTGGCGTGTAGCCCTCAACGTAACCGCGCAATTCGTTTCCAACCACTTGCGCATTGACACCGTAAGTTTTTGCCGCCGCCTCTTCAACGTGAACGCGGAATTCATTTCGTGTTGCCTTATTGCTGGAATCGACGTCTTTCAAGCGCGGATCTTGACGTAACTTCTCCAAAACTTTTTGCGAATATTTTTCTAATTCCTGCTGATTACTTGAAATTAAAACTAAATTAAAAGGTTGACCGCGAGAAGCGCCACTAGAGGGGTCATAGTCTTTTACGATTGGATTGGCGTAGGAAAATTCTTTTAGTTGTCCGCGCAGTTTTTCTTTAAATTCTGCCGTTGTTATCCCTCGCTCTTTGCCTGATTTCAGCTTCACGTAAAGCTCGCCACGATTAGACTGGGAAGACTTTGTCCCCGCACTGCCAGCGGAAAGCAGAACTTCAGGATTTTGACGCACGATTTTGTCGACTTCCAAAACAACGTTGCTGGTGGTTTCAAGATTAGTATCGGCCGACATTTCTAGCCCAACAATAACTTCTCCATTGTTGCTCTCAGCCATAAAAGTTTTTGGAACAAACTTAAAAGTGATGATGCTCAGCCCTAGAACGACAAAGGTAATAACGAGAATTTTCAGAGGATGATTGATTGAAAAAATCAGAATTTTTTCGTATCCATCCTCAAGAAAATTACTTTTTCTCTCAATAATTTTGGTGCGTTTTTTGCCAGATAAATAAGCGCAGAGCACTGGAATTATTGAGATGGCGACAATCAGACTGACCATCATTGAGAAGGCAATTGTCAGTCCAAATTGTTTAAGATATTGACCAACCACGCCATGCATGAAGGAGAGTGGAGTAAAGACCGACACCACCACAGCAGTGATTGCGACCACTGCCATTAGAATTTCTTTTGAGGCTGCAATTGCCGCATTTTTTGGCTCCATGCCTTGCTCAATTTTGCGGTAAATATTTTCCACAACCACAATTGCATCATCAACCAACAGCCCAACTGCAAGGCTCAGCGCTAGTAAAGAAATTACGTTAATTGAGAAGCCGGCAACATACATTACGATGAAAGAACCAATGAGAGAAATTGGCAAAGCAACTGCCGTGATTAGCGTCGCTCTAATGTTTGCGAGGAAGAAAAATACGGTTAGAATTGTCAGAATTACTGCAAGCGTGATTGTTTCGTAAATGTCGCGAACATTGTTTCGGATGTATTTGCTAGCATCTTTGACGCCAGTAATGCTCGGCTTGCCCAGCATTGTTGCAAAATCATGCTCCATTTTTTCCATCTGCTGACTTACACCATCTGCCACCTTAATGATGTTGGAATCGGACTGGCGGTAGACATTGATGAAGAGCGATTTTTTTCCATTCACAAAGGCGCGAGAAGTTTCGTCTTCAAGTGTGTCCACTACTTCACCAACATCAGAAACCTTGGTTGAAACCTCATTTGAGAAAAAATTAACGACGACGTTTTTGATTTGGTCAATTTCATTAAACTCGCTGGCACTGCGAAATACCTGCTCCTTCTCGCCCTCATTATTTTTTCCAATCGGCACATTTTGCCCAGAAATTGCCAACTGATTTTTCACTTGTGTCAGCGAAATTTGTCGCGCCTTCAAAAGTTTTTGGTCGAGCAAAATGTGAATTTCTCTTTTTCGCGCTCCGATAATTTCAACCATTCCAACATTGCTAACCTGCTCTATTCTAGGTCGCACATATTGGTCGGCTAAATCAAAAAGCTCGCCTTCTGACAAGTCTGCACTAAGCGCAAGCGTCATTACTGGCTGATCGGAAGGGTCCATACGACGAATGACCGGCTCCTTAATGTCGTCAGGAAGTCTTGATTTCGTCTGATTAATTTTGTCGCGAATTTGCTGCTCAGCATATTTGATGTCGGTGCCTTGGTAGAGCTGCACAACTACTTGGCTGTTGTCTTTGAGGCTGCGCGAGGAAAGTTTTTTAATGCCAGCAATTGTGCTGATTCCTTCTTCAAGTGGCTTGGTAACTAGGCTTTCGATTTCAGATGGAGCTGCGCCGGAGTAAGTGGTGGAGACAAAAATAATGGGGATGTCAATGTTGGGAAAAAGATCAACATTCATTTTATTGAAGCAGATCACGCCAACAGCAATGATGGTGATCATCAAGCTAGTAATGAAGGCGGGGCGCTTGATTGAGAGTTCGGTGATGTTCATTGGTAAGAGATTTGGCGAGGTTGAAGGTAGTTAGCAGCAGCGATTAATCTTTTTCCACTTAGCTTTTTGCGCATCACGAAGAAATGTTTTTTTGTCTAAAATTTTTTCATTCGGATGATTTTTTTTGTGCCGCTCACAATAATTTTGGTAGGCAAAATTACCGCTTAAATAGTCGCGCAGAAGCAGTAAAAATTTTAGAATTTTTTTCATTTTTAGGAGTGGAAATCGTGAAGCGAAATGAGCTGGTTGCTTTTTTGTAAAGCGACAATAGCTTGCGCCGTCCTTCTCGGGCAAGCCTTCGCAGGCTTCTAGTAAATTCCCCATCTTTTCCTTGGTAGCTCAGTGGTAGAGCAAGTGACTGTTAATCACTTGGTCGGGGGTTCGAATCCCTCCCAAGGAGCCACATCCCCTACGGTACAAACTCCCAACAAATTCAGTCTCGCTTTTTCCTCGGGCAGGAGGGAGTGAGAACCCCCCAACATTAAAATCTGGGTTCGACAAATGACGGAGGGAAAAACGCAGTTTTTTCTGAGTAATTTGCAACTCGTTCAAAAGAAAAAGCGCTGCTTTGCAGCGCAAATAAAAACTTTACGAGTAATCCCTCCCAAGGAGCCACATCTAGCCAATTACGCGAAACAGACTCTTACTCTTGCAAGCCAAGGGATGAGAACTCCCGACATTAAACCAACCCTCTCCACTTTTTCCCCAAAAAATAACCTCGGTTTTTCTTCGCTTCAGAACTTGCCACAACGAAACCAACCTCAAGCCATTTGCTGCAGATATTGTTGGCGGCTCTGATGCCAAGTCCAAAAAGTAACGCCACGTCTTTGGTGGTGATGATTTTCTGTTTTAGAAATAAATCCAAAGCCCGTTTTTGTCTTTCGTCTAGGTGGTAAAGTAGGTCGGATTTGTCACTTTCATCACCCTTGTTTTGCAGGCTTGAGACAATATTTTTTCTCACACTTTCGAAAGCCTTCGCCATGCCAGTGCAAAAATATTCAATGAAGCTTGTGATGTCGCTTTCAGCCCTTCCCATGTAGTAATTATGATGATTGCCAATGCTTAAGGCTTGATAGTAAGAACCTAGGTCTTTGGCGTAATATTCTTCCAAGCAGTAAATACCTTTTAAGCCGTAACCACTCAAGTGAAGAATAAAAGTTGTCAGAAGTCGCGCTGTTCTGCCATTGCCGTCATAGTAAGGATGAATGGTAGCGAATTGGTAATGAGCGATTGCGGCGATGATTGGAGGTGGCAGGTCTTTTTTCGCCAATTCTTTGTTGATCCAAGCGGTCATCTGCAACATAAAAACCGGTACATCTTTTGCCTCTGGAGGCATGTAAACTATTGTGCCGCTTACGCTGTCTCGAATAACATTTTGACCATCACGATATTTGGTTGGTTTGGCTTTTTGATTCCCAGAACTCATCACGATTGCGTGAATGGTTTGGATAATTTTCTCGTTTAGAAGTGGGTTTTTATCGGCAATTTGGTGAACATGCTCAAGAGCTGCGTAATAGCCCAAAACCTCTTTTTCATCGCGCTGCTTGGGTTTGATTTTGCCAACAGATTTGTTTTTGACGACTTTGGTAATTTCTTTTTCATTCAACTTATTGCCTTCAATCATCGTTGAATAATGCGTAGTGATCAGCTTTGTGCTTTCTCTGAGAGATGCTAAAATCTTGGGCGTAATTGGTAGGCTATTTACCACCTCCCTATTTGCCTCGATAGTCATCAGGCTTTTTGAAATGGTGGCGGTGATTTGGAATTTTGGCGTGAAGGTCATTTGATTCGTTCTTAAGGGCACCTCTAAAAATTAGATTTTTTTGAGGAATTTTGAGGAAGAAAATTTGTGAGCAGGAAAGCGTACTCTGATGTACGTGCTGTGCTACGCAAATTTATCTGACGATAAAATTGCCGGAAAAAGCAATTTTTAGAGGTGCCCTTAAGTTTGTCGGTAGTAGCAATACTAACAAACTGCGAATAAACTGCTATTAAATATACCAGAGTCCAAAGGACTTTGGTATATTTTTGGCTTTGTTGCACAACCTAAAAACAATCACCATCACCGAAAACCCTCTCCCCTCAAGGGAGAGGGAGTTAGTCCTGTTTCCACTTTTACCTTTCTTCATTTTGAATGAAATGGTCGGATTGGTAGGTTGCTAATTGTGCTGATGTTGTTGGAAGCAAAGGTAATTCACGCGCCAATTCTTTACCCATCGACTTACTTCAAAAAACATCACGCTAAATATTACCAAAAACTTGATGCGGTCAGAACCAAAGGTGACTTCGAGGGTTGGATTTATTTTTATCTCAAGGCAATCAAGGAAAGTGCTGCTGACGCCTGTAAAAAGGCGAGGGAAATTGAGAGGTTGGAAAGGCAGTTAAGTAAGAAAATTACAACTTCAGAAAATTTTAGCTTGCCAGAAAGCCAAGCGAATCAGGCGCTAGTGACCTTGTTTCAATTTCCAATGATTAGCATTTCGGAGTTACAAAATTCCCTCAATGTTAGTTACAACACCGCCAATTCAATAATTCAGAAATTGGTTAAACTGAAAATTTTGAAACTCGAAACCAAGCAGAAGAGAAATAAATTATTCAGATTCGAGTCTTACTTAAACTTGCTGGAGAAGTAGTTAGGGAACCTCTGAAAAACCATCTTTTCCGGAAATTTTACTCGCGGGTTTTTTATTTTTTAGTCGAG
>CANMEW010000023.1:0-3391 GCA_947496905.1 Rickettsiales bacterium
TGGTTGAATTATCTCCCACTGAGAGTCTTTGATTACAAACCTTGCCATAAATACCTCCTGTAAAATTGGACAGGAACCAAGTATTTAGTGGTTTGGAATGGTCAATGAATTTAAAGACACGCTCTAGCCAGAGCTAAACTCTCCTAAATTTCCAATGACGGATCTGGGTTGAAAGTTGTTTCTTCGAAAATAGCTTCCGAAATCTTCCTCAAAAATCCTCCCTACCCATCCTTAAAAAATCCCAAACCAAATGCGTTACTTAGCTCTTACTGCGAAAGACAGAGAAGAGATGCTGAAATCTATTGGCGTCTCAAATATTGATCAACTTTACGACTCAGTTCCGTCGGAATTTTTACTTAGAAAACCGATCGAAAATTTACCTGATCATCAAGGTGAAATCGAAGTTGAATCACTGTTAAAATCTTTGGCTGATAAAAATCGCGCTGCTTCTGCGGGAGCATTTTTTTTGGGTGCCGGTTGTTACAAACACCACATTCCTGCTGCGGTTGATCACATCATTCAGCGCTCAGAATTTCTCACCTCTTACACCCCTTACCAGCCAGAAATTTCGCAAGGTACTTTGGCGGTAATCTTCCAATTCCAAAGCATCATTGCACTTTTGACTGGGATGGAAGTTGCTAATGCTTCAATGTATGATGGCGCAACCGCAATGGCGGAAAGTTGTCTGATGGCACTCCGTATTAAGGCTGGGCGCAAGAATATTGCGATTCTAGGCAATGTTCATCCAGATTACCTAGATGTTACCAAAACTTACCTCGATTTAAACGAAGCAAAATTTGTTGAAAAAATTGATGAATCATGCGCTGCAGTAATCGTGCAATATCCTGATTTTTACGGTGAAATTGCCGATCTCGACGCAGTTAGAAAAAAATGTGATGAAGCTGGGGCGCTGCTGATTGTCGTTACAAATGAAATTGTGTCTCTGGGACTTTTAGAGTCTCCAAAGCAAGCAGACATCGTGGTTGGTGAAGCTTCTTCACTTGGCGTTGGACTAAATTTCGGTGGTCCACTTCTAGGATTTTTTGCCTGCAAAAAAGAATTCGTCCGCCAAATGCCCGGCAGAATATGCGGCGCTACCATCGATGCTGACGGCAAACCAGGTTATGTTTTAACCCTGAACGCCCGCGAACAGCATATTCGTCGTGAAAAAGCCACTTCCAACATTTGCTCCAATCAAGGGTTGTGCGCTACGGCCTTCACCATTCATGCATCTCTGCTCGGTGAAATTGGTTTTAAAAAATTAGCTTTAATCAATCACAAAAAAGCCTGCGATCTCGCTGACCGCCTGGCTATGGTGAAAGGTGTAAAAATTGTGAATAGGAGCTTTTTTAACGAATTCACGATTGAGCTCACTAAAGACGCCGCCGAAGTGAATAAAAAACTTCTCGAAAAAAGTATCATTGCTGGCTTCGCTGATGGTAAAAAAATGATCGTTGCCGTTAGTGAATTAACCAGCGCGCAAGATATTGAAAATCTCGCAAATGCGTTGGAAAAAATTTTAAATTAACGCAGGCTGCAGCTCCCTCCCCCCTCTTTGACTAATCACTAAAATCAGCAAAAATGACATTCGTTCCAAAAGAAATCGGTCTCAACCAAGAAACCGATCTGCTCATCAAACAAACTCGCCCCGGTGCTTGTGGCGTTGATTTGCCGGAAATCGCAAATTTCAACATTCGCACCGGACAAAAAAAACGTGAGCGAATTGGACTCGCTGAAGTAAATGAGCCGCAGGTGATTCGCCATTTCGTGCGACTTTCAAGTCAAAATTATTCGATTGATGCTGGATTTTATCCGCTCGGTTCCTGCACGATGAAACACAATCCGCGCTTGAATGAAAAGCTGGCACGCCTTCCTGGCTTTGCCGATATTCATCCGCTGCAAGATCAATCAACAGTGCAGGGCGCTCTTGAATTGATGTTTAACTTACAAAATTGGCTAGCAACTTTAACTGGTTTGGGAGCGGTTTCATTGGCTCCAGCAGCTGGTGCGCAAGGTGAGTTAGCTGGCATGCTGGTCATCAAAAAAGCTCACGAAAAAAATGGTGAAGCTAACAGAAAAATTGTTTTGATTCCAGATTCAGCGCATGGCACTAATCCAGCAACTGCAGCAATGTGTGGCTTTCAGATTAAAGTTATTCCGTCTGGGAAAGATGGTTTGGTTGATCTTGATTTGTTCAGAAAGTTAATCGCGGAACATGGCAAGAACATTGCCGGCACAATGATTACTAATCCGAACACTTGCGGTAAATTTGAAAAAAATATTCCCGAAATCGCTGATTTAATTCACTCCGTTGGAGCTTATTTCTACTGCGATGGCGCCAACTACAATGCAATTGTCGGTAAGGTTCGACCAGTCGACATCGGTGTTGATGTCATGCATTTCAACTTACACAAAACTTTTTCAACTCCGCATGGCGGCGGTGGACCTGGTTCTGGACCAATTGCTGTGCGCAAAGAATTGGCAGAATTTTTACCATCTCCTCATGTCGAAAAACATGGCGACAGCTACAAGTTAGTTACTCCAAAAAACTCTTGCGGTAAGGTTAAGGGCTTTAATGGTCAGTTTGGAATGCATGTTCGCGCCTTGTCCTACATGCTTTCGCATGGCGCTAACGGATTACAAAAAGTTGCTGAAGATGCCGTTCTAAGCGCCAACTACATTTTGGCGAAATTAAAAAATCATTACCACGTGCCATTTGAAGGTAATTGCATGCATGAATGTTTACTCACCGACAAAATTCAGAAAGCGCATGACCTTTCAACGCTTGATGTCGCTAAGGCTTTGATTGAATTTGGTATCCACCCTATGACGATTTTCTTTCCGCTCGTGGTTCAAGGTGCAATGCTCATTGAGCCAACTGAAACTGAAACGAGAGAGGCGATCGACGAGTTCATCTCCACAATGATTTTTATTGCTGAGGAAATTTCCGCAGGTCGCGGCGACAGGTTTCATCAATATCCACTTTCAACCCCAAGAAGAAGGTTGGACGATGTAAGGGCGGCTAAAACTCCGGTCACTACTTGGTTTCAAAGTTAATGAAAAAACATTCCGCATTCACACTGCTTGAGCTCTCCATCGTGATTATTCTGATTGGAATATTGGTGGGTGGGGTAATGAAGGGTGGTAATTTAATCAACTCGGCTCGCCTTACGAGCGCTAGATCATTCACTTCGAAATCGCCGGTTCCAGAAATTGAGGGGTTAATTGCTTGGTATGAAACGAGCTCAAGTGACTCCTTCAAAGCTAGTGAAACTGTTGATGGTATTCAGGCTACAGAGTGGCGCGACATCAGTCCAAATTCAGTCGTTACTCAAAAAAATAAACTCACTAAAGCAGCTGCTGCCAACATGATTTATGAATCTACCGGCAT
>CANMEW010000023.1:3401-15042 GCA_947496905.1 Rickettsiales bacterium
TCCAGCCTTTACCAGGGTGGGATGGCGCAAGCCACAGTGTTTTTGGTATTTAGACCAAATGTTGCGCCAAGTAGTGGGGCGATCATTTTGTTTGATTCCATTTCAACCGTTGCCACCAACACTTCAATCGGCATTAAAAGCACTGCAGTTAATCTGAATGCTGGCCTACTTGTCGACACTGGCGTTGGATCTAACCCAGCAAGTTTTGCAAATGGCAAGAATTACATTGTTGCGGCATATCTTAATGGAGTGAAGTCTGGCGCTTACGTCAACAATGCCACTACCCTAGCTGGTGGAGCGAATGTTAGTGCCGGCACAAATCAAATTACTGGATTAACTATCGGAACTGACAAGGGTGGAAGTAATGGCTTCACCGGCCTCATCTCCGAAGTCATCATTTACAACCGCCCTCTCAAGCTTCAGGAGAGAAAAGACGTGATGCTTTATCTGTCTAAAAAATACCGCATTACCGTTTCCGGACTCTAGACATCATCAATCCACAATTTTCAAACCTCCCCCCTAATGCAAAACCTAGTTCTCATCATCGATTTTGGCAGTCAGGTTACCCAATTAATCGCGCGCAGAATCCGTGAGTTTGGGGTTTATTGCGAAGTAAAAAATCCCGACATCACCCTTGATGAAATCAAAAAAATTGCACCTCGAGCAATTATTTTTTCCGGTGGCCCAAGCTCTGTTTACGAAAAGGGCGCACCAACAATTGACAAAAAAATCTTTGAACTGGGCGCGCCAATTTTAGGAATTTGTTACGGCGAACAGCTAATCTGCCATTTGCTTGGTGGGAAGGTAGAGGGTTCGAGTGAGAGGGAGTTTGGGAAGGCGGAAATTAACACTGATGCATCTTCTAAGCTTTTTAAATTAGTAAAAAATAAGCAGGTTTGGATGAGTCACGGTGACCACATCAGCAAAATTCCAACTGGTTTCGAAGTGATTGCAAAAACTCCAAATGCGCCATTTGCCGCAATTGCGGACGAGACAAGAAAAATCTACGGAGTGCAGTTTCACCCCGAAGTTGAACACTCCGTTGATGGTCGTCAAATCCTCATAAATTTCGTCATTAACATCGCTGGCTGCAAGGCCGATTGGAGCATGAAGAATTTTAAAAATGATGAAATCGCCGCGATTAAAAAAATCGTTGGCAAGAAAAAAGTAATCTGCGGACTTAGTGGTGGTGTGGATTCATCGGTTGTTGCAGCTTTAATCAATGAGGCAATTGGCAAGCAATTAACTTGTATTTTTGTTGATCACGGCTTGCTGCGTAAGGGTGAGGGCGCTGAGGTAAAAAAAGTTTTTACCAAAAATTTTGGAATAAAATTAATCTACGTTGATGCCTCTGAGCTCTTTTTAAGAAAGCTAAAAGGCGTTTCTGATCCAGAAAAAAAACGTAAAATAATCGGCAAAACTTTCATCGAAGTTTTTGATGCTGAGGCAAAAAAAATCAAAGATGTGGAGTTTCTCGCGCAAGGCACTCTCTATCCCGATGTCATCGAGTCATCTCATCCAAATAATGGTGAAAGCCACACAATTAAGTCGCATCACAATGTTGGTGGCTTGCCAAAAAAAATGAAATTGAAGCTGTTGGAGCCAGTCAGAATGTTGTTCAAGGATGAGGTGAGGGTGCTTGGAAAAGAGCTCGGACTGCCAGATCAAGTCACTCAGCGTCATCCATTTCCAGGGCCGGGACTTGCCATTCGCATCATTGGTGACGTCACTCCAGAGAAAATAAAAATTCTGCAAGAGGCTGATTTCATCTACATCGAAGAGCTTAAGAAAGCTCGGCTTTACAACAAAATCTGGCAGGCATTTTCAGTGTTACTTCCAGTCAAAACTGTTGGAGTGATGGGCGACGCAAGAACTTACGAAAATGTTTTGGCTTTACGCGCAGTTACTTCGATCGATGGCATGACTGCCGACGTTTATCACTTCGAGTCAGAATTTTTATGTCGCGTTACTAATCGCATCATCAATGAAGTGCGTGGCATTAATCGCGTCGTCTACGACTTCACCTCTAAACCTCCCGGCACGATTGAGTGGGAGTAGCCACTCACCATCTCTCAATCTTCTCGAAATCCTCTTTTTCTAATCCATGCCCACAGTCACAATTAACGGTAAAAGCCACGTCGTTCCTGAAGGAATCACGATCATCCAAGCTTGTGAAATTGCGGAAGTTGAAATCCCGCGCTTCTGTTACCACGAAAGATTAGCCATTGCAGGTAATTGTCGCATGTGCTTGGTCGAGGTTGCCGGTGGCCCCCCAAAGCCTGTTGCGTCTTGTGCCATGCCTGTTGTGGAAGGGATGCAGGTTCTGACCGACAGTCCAATGGTGAAAAAAGCTCGCGAAGGGGTGATGGAATTTTTACTCGCCAATCATCCGCTTGATTGCCCAATTTGCGATCAGGGTGGTGAATGTGATTTGCAGGATCAGGCCTACCAATATGGATCAGGAAAAAGCGATTACCATGAACACAAGCGCGCCGTGAAAGACAAAAACATGGGTCCGCTAGTTAAAACCCAAATGACGCGCTGCATTCAATGTACGCGCTGCGTGCGCTTCATTGAGGATGTTGCAGGAACGGTGGAAATTGGCGCGGTTAATCGTGGCGAAGGAATGGAAATCACCACCTATCTTGAGAAAAATTTAACATCAGAACTCTCTGGAAACATCATTGATCTCTGTCCAGTTGGAGCTCTTACCTCTAAGCCTTATGCCTTCAAAGCGAGAAGTTGGGAATTGAAAAAAACCGAATCAATCGACGTGATGGATGCAGTTGGCAGTAACATCAGAATCGATTCTCGCGGAGTTGAAATCATGAGAATTCTACCGCGCTTGAATGAGGAAATTAACGAAGAATGGATCTCGGACAAAACTCGTTTTTGCTACGATGGTTTAAAATATCAGCGCTTAGACAGGCCTTACGTGAAGCAGGATGGAAAATTAAAGCCGGCAACATTTGCCACAGCCTTTGATAAAATAGCTGAAAAAATAAAAACCTCTAAACCTTCTGAAATCGCGGCTCTAACCGGTCAACTTTCTGCAGTAGAAGAAATTTTTGCGCTCAAAAAATTGCTAAAAAAATTGAAGGTCAGAAATTTTGATTGCCGCACTAAGGGTGAAAAACTAACCACAGATGATCGCGCTTCTTACCTCTTCAATAGCGAAATTGCCGGAATCGATTCCGCAGATGCCTGCCTGTTGATTGGTGTTAATCCTAGAAAAGACGCGCCTATTCTTAATGCTAGAATCAGAAAAAGATTTTTAACCAAGCAGTTAAAAATTGCCTCAATCGGCTGTAATGCTGACCTAACTTACAATTACAAAAATTTAGGAAATGACGTTTCTGCCCTCAAAGAAATTTTGAATGGCGAGTCGGAATTTTGTAAAATCTTACAGGGTGCAAAAAAACCAATGTTGGTGCTGGGGCATGACATGCTTAGTGGAGAAGATGGAGAGTTGATTCTGACTTACGCAAAAAAAATCGCCGAAAAATTTAATCTGATTCAAGACGGCTGGAATGGCTTCAACTTCCTGTCGAAGTCAACTGGCTTAATTAACGGGTTGGAGCTTGATTTTGTTGGCTCATCAAATGTTTCGGAAATTTTAGAAGAAGCTGAAGCGGGCGAAATTAAAATGATTTTCCTTCACGGCGTTGATGACGACATCGACTTTGAGAAGTTAAAAAACACTTTCGTGGTTTACATCGGATCCCATGGAGACAAGGGCGCACATGGTGCGGACGTAATTCTTCCTGCAGCTTCTTACAGTGAAAAAGATGCAATTTACGTAAATCTTGAGGGCAGGCCGCAAAACACAATTCGTGCTGCCTTTATGCCAGGTGAGGCGAAGGAAGATTGGTTAATTATTGTAGAATTAGCAAAAAAACTCGGCTTCAGTCTTGGATTTAAAAATCTTGCGGAACTTAGAGCTGAGCTAGTTTTGGAATATCCAATTTTTGCTAATTTAGGAGTAGCTTTAAAAGCATCTCACATTGCTTCGGGGGAAATTGAGCAAGATTTTTCTGATCAAAATTTAGTAGTTAAAGAATTCGATTTTTATCTAACCAATCCAATCGCTCGCGCCTCTCGAACGCTGAATAAATGTAGCGTTGAATTATCATCCGTTGCCGCCTGAATGAAAAAAAAATCCGCGTTCTCTCTTGTCGAAATTTCAATCGTCATCGTGATCATCAGCGTCATCATTGCTGGTGCGTTGCAAGGTAGTAGAGTGGTAAGAAAATCAAGGTTACTTGAGGCTCAGATCCTCACGGAAAAATCTCCAGTTAACGATATTTCAGATTTAATCTCTTGGCATGAAACTTCATTGGACAGTAGCTTCAATGAAGATGAGGCGAAGGATGGTGCATCGGTGAGCACTTGGTACGACCATAATCCCAATGCTCTTACGAAAAAAAATGCAACTCAGGCGACCGCGCTAAATCAGCCTAAATTCATCAAAAATGTTTTTTATGGTTCGATTCCGGCATTGAGATTTGACGGTGAGGACTTTCTTAACTTCAATGGTTCGGAGTTAATAGGGACCTCTTACACAATGTTTATTGTTGAGCAGAGGCGTGCCGCTGGTGCGAGGCTTCCTTTAATTGGTGGAGATGATAATCCGGTGGATCAAAATATTCGTTTTACATACCAAGATAATTTTATCGTAGTTGCTCAACAAGGTAATGGAGTGGGCGTCGGAACCAAGTGCTCCGTTCCTGCCTACACTTCTCCAGTCCCTCGAATTCACTCCCTCATTCACAATCCGGTTCCCATTGGAACGCTTGGCATTCTTCCCGGATCTAGATATTGGTTGAATGGAGGTGGCAGTAATGGAGAGTCCAATGATACAACTAACGTTGATTACCTAATTGCATACGACTCACCATTTTTCGGAAGGAATGGATCTGATTATTTTAATGGCGACATTGCCGAAGTGATTTTATTCAAGCGCGCTTTGCAGGATGGGGAGAGGCTGATGGTCGAGGATTATCTGAGCAAAAAATATAATATTGCGATCACTAGTAGCTGCACTTGAGTTCGCTTAGATTATTCGCGCAATGTGGCTTGGTGTGAAGAGGTAGCGACATCGATTATTTTTTTACTCACCGCATCAATTTCGTCCGAGGTTAGCGTCTTTTCTTGTGACTGAATTTTTACCCGCAAAGCCACCGATTTTTTCCCTTCCGCAACCTTCCCTCCAGAAAAAATATCAAAAATATTAACCTCTTTGATCAGTTGCTTGTCTGCGCCTAAGATGGTTTTGACGACATCCCCTACCGCCTTATTTTTATCAAGTAAGAATGCAAAATCGCGCTCAACAATAGGAAGGTCATTTGAAGAAAAAGCCTTGTGAGAAGGTGATTTTTTTGATGATGGGAGCGCGCCAACAAAAATTTCAAAGGCGTTGATGCGATTTTTGAGATCAAATTTTTTAGTGACAGAGGGGTGGATCTCGCCGAAATATCCCACAATATTTTTACCCAATTTTAGTGCGGCTGACCGATGTGGATGGTAATATTTAGGTGTATCAGAAGTGCTTAGCTGAAGGCTTTCAGCGCGCAGTCCAAAAATTTCAATCACATCAAGAAAATCTTTTTTTACGTCAAAAACATCGAAATCTCTTTCGTCGTGAAAATGATTTTGCTCTTTGTTTTTGCCACTGCGCATGCCTGAAATCATCAATTCCTGCTTGTCCAAAAACACATTTCCAATTTCAAAAAAAGAAAGATCAAAAAAATTTCTGAGAGTATTTTTTTTGTAAGACTCGATCAGGCCAAGCATCAGAGTAGGGCGCATGTAATCGAGCTCTGAAGAAATTGGATTCTTTAAAACGAGATTTTCATTTTTTGTGGCAAAGTTTTCGACCAATTTTGAATCCACAAATGACCAAGTGATGATTTCTGTTATGCCTCGTGAAGCTAGGATATTTCTGACTTCATGAAGAAGGTTGGCAGGTTTTTTTGCATCAAGAAATTCTGGTTTTTCTTTGAATATTTTGTCGTAACCAAAAACTCTGACTACTTCTTCTACTAGATCTTCTGAAGAAAAAATGTCATGACGATGTGAGGGAATTTTTACTAAAAATTGTGAAGGAGATTTTTTTTCTATTTCGAACCCTAGGCTTGACAAGATGCGCACTGCTTCATCGCGCGGCACTTCAATACCAATTAATTTTTTGATTTTTGCGAAATCGAACTCGATTTTTTTTACCTCAGATTCTTGTCCAATAATTTTTATTTCACTGACCTCTCCACCGCAAATTTCTAAAATTAATTGCGTCGCTAAATCGATCCCATCACGACAAGTTTTTTCATCCACGCCGCGTTCAAAGCGATGCCTAGCATCAGATTGAATGGATAATTTTCTGCCAGCGTAAGCGATTACCGAAGGGTTGAAAAATGCCGACTCAAGCAAGATTTCTGAACTTGTTAAGTCACAAGATGAGTTGGAAGAGCCAATGATTCCAGCAACTCCAAGCGCTTTTTCGGCATCGGAAATTACTAAAATTTTTTCGTCCAAAACAAATTCTTCATTTTTTAGTGAAGTGAATTTTTCGTTTTTTTCAGCGAAGCGGATGGAGAGAGTGCCATTAATTTTTTTGGCATCGTAGGCATGCATCGGGCGATTTAAAATCAGCATCACATAATTGGTGATGTCAACAATGGCGGAGATCGAATTGATTCCAATCGCGGCCAATTTTTCTTTTAACCATTTTGGCGATTCGCAGTTTCTAACATTTTTAAAATAGCGAAAAGCTGCGTAACCACAGGCTTCTGGCGATTCGTTTGCGATTGAGATTGGGAATAAAAATTGAGATGAGATTTTTTTAATTTCAGGATTTTTTAATTTCCCAAACCCAGTTGCAGCTAGGTCGCGAGAGATTCCAACAATGCCAAGGCAATCACCTCGATTTGGAGTTATATTGATCTCGATGGTAGCGTCGTTAAGCGAAAAAACCTCGGAGATTTTTGTGCCTACCGCCCATTTTTCATCAATCTCGATTATTCCAGAATCTTCCCCGTCGAGCCCTAATTCGCTGGCTGAGCAAAGCATGCCACTGCTCTCGATGCCGGCGATTTTTGCTTTTTTAATTACCATTCCATTTTCAGGAATCACTGCACCGATTGGAGCGTAAGCAACTTTGATTCCGGCACGGGCATTGGCAGCGCCGCAAATTATTTGCAAAGGTTGAGGGGAGTCAAAAGTTTCGACTTGGCAGGTTTTTAGCTTGCTTGAATTTTCGTGAGGAGTTGTCGCGACTATTTTTGCAACCGTGAAGGGAAGAAGAGTTTTTGATTTGTCATCAAGTGATTCGACCTCCAACCCAATGCTTGTAAGCTTTGAGCAGATTTCATCGAGCGTTGCAGAGGTATCAAAATATTCTTTAAGGCAGGAGAGCGTAAATTTCATCGCGCTCTAGTGGATTATTTTTGTAAAATCTTGGAGAGATTGTTCGGCGAGGGCGGCTTGAGGGGCTTGGTCTAAATTTTTTTCGAAACTTTCGTTAAGATTTTTTAAGGCTGAGGAAACAATTTTTGCTTTGATTTCGCGTATTGCCATCTCCTCTTCCAACTGAATTCTTTGTAGGGAGGCGGCAGTTTTTTTACTGACTTCTAACTCAAGAAGCTGCTTTGCTTCAGCAACAATTTTTTTTGATTCAGTCTCTGTATCTCTTATTAATTTTTGAGAGAAAAATACCGATTCTTCATAATATTTTTCAGCGCTCGACAGGAGTTTTGCGACTTTCCCCTTTAGCTCCTTTGCAGCCAAAATCTCTTCAGCAATTTTTTTTGATTTGTCGTCGAGGGATTTTGCGATGATCGGTCCTACATATTTTACAATGAGTGCGACAAAGCTGAGAAAGGCTACTGCTAGCCAAAATTTTTCGTTGATCATTGCTCGTGTGGTCTAGTTGAAGAAAATTTTTGCCTTGATTGTTTCGACGAGGTTTTGAATCGCCAAGTCGCTTTTGCTGCAAGATTTTTTAACGAAAGATTTTAATTCTTGGCGCGATTTATTGGTGATTTGCTCAAACTTTTCTTTTAATTCCTCGATGGATTTTTCTCGTTGTTTCGCTGCGCTTTTCACCGCCTCTTCAAGCTTGTATTGATATTTTTGAGTGGCCTCCCTCCTGAGATCATCAGTTTTGAGTCGTAATTTGTTAATTTTTTTATCCAACATTTCAGCGGTAGAGAGATCGGCATCGATCACATTTTTTCTAGCAGAGAGAATGGTGCGAATTCTTGGTAACACCACGAAATGCATGGCACAATAAAGTGCTGCAAAACAGAGGATGAACCAAAAAATTTGCGAGCTGTAAGTTGTGAAATCGAATTGAGGCATGTTTTTGAAATGCTGTATTTTTAGGGGTTGATCGAGAGAGGTGGCTTCTCTCAATCAACATTTGGTGGGTTTTTAAGAGAACATTACGAGGAATGCTAAGAGGACGGCGAAAATACCCATCGCTTCAGCGAGACCAACGGCGATGTAAATGTATTTTTCGATTTTTGGTGCGGCAGAAGGATTGCGTGCAAGGCTGTTAAAAAATGATCCGAAGATATTTCCAATTGCGATTGCTGCGCCAGCCATGCCAATTGAGCAGAGACCAACTCCGATATATTTGAATGAGGAATAATTATTCGCCACTTCTTGAACTACTTCTTGCATGATTTACCTATTTTTTGAATTACTCATTTGAAACCCATTGGTTGGGAATTATTTGGCCAATAGAGCTAACGCCAAATTCGGTTGAGATGATGGATTAGTGCGCTCTCGTCGCTTCTCCCAAGTAAGCGCAAACTAGAATTGAGAAAATGTAGGCTTGCAAGACGGCGACAAAAAATTCGAAGCCGGTCATGATGATGCTGAATAAGAATGGTAACGTGCCAAAAATGATGCCAAGTGAAATGATGAAGCCGGCAACAACTTTGAGTAGAACGTGACCAGCAACGATGTTGGCAAAAAGACGAACTGAAAGAGTGATTGGGCGGATCAAGAAAGAAAAAAGCTCGATTGCGAAAATTATTGGCGCCATCCACATCGGCACGCCGCTTGGTAAGAACATGTGAAGAAATCCGAAGAATCCGTTTCTGGTGATTGCAAAAATTGTGATGGTTAAAAAAGAAATCATCGCTAGCGAAAGCGTAACAACCACCTGACTTGTGGCGGTGAAGCTGTATGGCGTCATCCCTAGAAAATTACACATTAAGATGAAGGTGAAGAGGCTGAAAATTAATGGAAAAAATTTACTGCCCTCATCCCCGATGCTGGTTTTGATGATGTCGAAAATGAAGTTGTAAACGGATTCACCGGCCACTTGAAGACGAGATGGAATGAGAGATTTTTTTCTGGTGGCGAAAATCATGAAGGCGATGGTAAGAGCGGTGGCAATGACCATGTAAAGCGCAGAGTTGGTGAAGCTGAGGTCAATATTTCCAAAATGAAAATCTGCGATTTTCTTAACTTCGAATTGAGCTAATGGATTATGTCCTTGAGAAGAGTGATGAGACGTTTCTTGAGCAAGAGATTCGGCGGCTTCTAACGACATTTTTATTGTTTTTGATAAGTTGGGAATAGAGCTTGAATGAGATCAAAATTGAAATCTCGAAGCGCGATTTGAGTAAAAATTTAAATAGATGAAGGCCTCAAGAGGGCTTGATTTACAAGGCTTCATCAAGAAGGGAGCGGGCAAAATATTTTTCGACCTAAAAAAGTCAAGTTATGAAACTCACAACATTTTTTCTCACTTTTTTTCTACTCCTGAATCACGAAATTTTTGCTCAAGAATTGCAGGCAAAATTTCAGGATTGGAATGTTTTTAAAACTGAGAGAGGTGACAAAACTCTGTGCTACAATGCATCAACTCCAATCAGGCGCGAAGGCAATTACGGCAAAAGTGGTGAGCCATTTTTTTTAGTCACTAACATCGAAAATGATGCCGATGAAATCAGTGTTTCATCAGGGTTCATCTACAACAAAAATTCCGATGTAGAGGTCTCTTTTGGCTCAAAAAAATTCTACCTCTTTCCCTACAAAACCATGGCTTGGGCCAATGATAAAAATGACGACATTGACATCATCAAAGAGATGCAAAAGCACGAAGACATGGTAGTAACTGGAGTTGCTCGTGATGGAAAAATTGCTACCGACACCTATTCCTTGATTGGCTTTGCGCAAAGCTACGAAAGGCTCAAACAGGCTTGCAATGGTTTAAAATGATGGAAATTTTAATCGCGTTAAAAAAAGCCGCACCACTTTTGATCAGCATTTTTGTCGTAGTTTTTTGTGTAATTTTTCTTACTCGCCTCATCCTCTCCTTCCTTTTAAATCAAGCTTACAAGCGCTACCATCATTTAAAAAAAATTGGTAAAAAAATTCTACCAGCCAGCAGAAAAAAATACGTAAAAGAAGAAGAGGAGCTTTCTCTGAAAAAAAATGAAATTCCGCGTGCGCATTCTGCGGTGAAGAAGGAGATGAAAAAGATGGGGATCGGCAAAAAAGCGGAAGTTACGAAATTATTTTATCCGAAGATCAGGAGCTGGAAAAAAAAGAGCTGAACCAAGTCGACATTGTTGACATCATTAAGCCAGTTGGCTTTTGGACTTCGATGATTTTGGGGCAGAAATTAACCTACTTAATTCAATCGGCGCAAATGCTTAATAAGCGCGGTGACAAAGGCTTTTGGGCCAGCATGATTGAAGCGAAAGAGCGCTCTGCCGGTCGTCAGCATTCACGAGGAAGATGACGCCTATTTACCAATGAAGCGCGCGAACAAATAGTTAGCCAACCAGCCCACCACAACAGCCAGCGCAATGGCAAGCAATCCGTACAAAAAAGATTCCTGGTAAGCGAAGTCCAAAATTTTTGCACTGAATCCAACCTGATTCACGTAAATTGGAATTGACTGGAATGACAGCAACTCGCCTTCGCTGATCAAATAAATTTCAACCGTGTAAATTCCGCGCATGATGTTTTTTGGAAAGTCCAACATCACTTTGAATAAGGTCTCATTGAGGAAGCCGACCCTACTGTCGCCAGTGGAATAGAGATTATTTTTTTCGAGTTGTTCAATGAATTGCAGCTGAAACTCATTTTTTGTTTCGTCGCTAACGTCAGCTGAAGTTGTAAATTTTAGATTACTTTTGCCCAGCTCTAAATCGGAGAGAATTTTGCTGGATTTTTCACCATCGCCAAGCGTGGAAAACAGCGAATAAAAGCTGTTGGCCTCTTTCAATTTTACGCGCTCGCCATTGTACCAAATTCCCAATAATTTTTGTTTTCTGGTCACTAGAAAATTTTTCTTCGGACCGCGTACTGCAATTACAATGTTTCCAGCATCGCCCTTGGCGCCGAAGAGTAAAATTTTTGTTCCCTGAAATTTGGTGTCGATGTTGATTTCGTTGGTGGAAATGCCGGAAAGGATTGGATTAGCATGAGAGGTGAGCGAAGCGAGGCAGAGAAAAAGCGTGGTAAAAATTAGCCCAGTAAAAATTGGCCCAGTAGAAATTGGCCCAGTAGAAATTGGCCCAGTAGAAATTGGCCCAGTAGAAATTGGCCCAGTAGAAATTGGCCCAGTAGAAATTGGCCCAGTAGAAATTGGCCCAGTAGAAATTGGCCCAGTAGAAATTGG
>CANMEW010000024.1 GCA_947496905.1 Rickettsiales bacterium
AGACTGATTCTGAACCATATTCGGAAGTTGCTGAAGCTTGGAAAGCTACGGAATTTTTTGATCCAAATTTTATTCCATCTGTTGGAGATTTTTTTACCGAAATTCTATCGGTTTGGGAAATGTTGAGAGTGGAGATGGGTTCTTCAGCGGCGACTAATTAACTTTTACAACCCGTGATTTTTTACCAAAAGTTCGGCGATTTGCACTGCGTTCAGAGCCGCGCCCTTTCTAAGATTGTCAGCCACAACCCAAAGCGAGAGGCCATTTTTTACCGAAGAATCTTTTCTGATTCTTGAAACAAAAACTGAATCTTGAGTAGAGGCTTCAATCGGCGTGACGAAGAGCATTTCTTGCGGCCTGTCGAGCACTAGGACGCCGCTAGATTTATCCAGAGCTGCCCTTGCTTGAGCCGGTGTAATCGGATTTTCAAATTCAACATTAATCGCTTCCGAGTGACAGTTAAACACCGGCACGCGCACACAAGTTGCCTCCACTTCAATTTCTGAGCCCATGATTTTTTTGGTCTCAACCTTCATTTTCCATTCTTCTTTGGTGCAGCCATCTTCCATGAAAGAGTCAATTTGTGGGATGACGTTGAAAGCGATTCTTTTGCTGAATTTTTTTGGCTCCGGCATTTGGTTGGCGTAGATTTTTTTTGTTGAGTCGTAGAGTTCATCCATCGCCTCTTTGCCAGCTCCAGACACTGCTTGGTAAGTTGCAACCACGATGCGTTTTATTTTCGCTAGATCATGCAATGGCTTCAATGCAACTACCATTTGAATAGTTGAGCAGTTAGGATTGGCGATGATGTTGCATTTTTTGTAACCAGAAATTGCCTCAGGATTTACCTCGGGAACAATTAGCGGAACATTTTCATCCATCCTAAAATGCGAGGTATTGTCAATCACTACACAGCCTTGTGCAGCAGCTCTTGGAGCGTGAATCGCAGAAACCTTTCCACCGGGGGAAAATAAACCAATTGCCGTTCCGGTAAAGTCGTAATCATCCAGCACTCTCACTTTTAGCGCCTCGTCTCCACAGTAAACTGTTTGACCAAAAGAATTGCTTGAAGCTAGCGCTACTACCTCGTCGGCAGGGAATTTTCTTTCTGCCAAAATATTCAATATTTCACGGCCAACATTTCCGGTTGCGCCAACAACTGCGATTTTTCTGCGAGACATTTTATACTAAAATTTGGGTTAAAGACGAAGTGGGATTTATTTTTACTAAATCACCCGACTCAAATGCTGACGCCTGCGAAAACCCTCTTTGAAAAAGAGGGTGGCTCAGGAGCGTTACGCGACTGAGTCGGGTGAGTTATGTCGGATTTTGAATTTGAATTAACGCAAGTAAAGTCATGACAAAAAAAGTTTTTTTAATTGCTGGAGAGGCTTCGGGAGACTTACTTGGTAGCAAGTTAATGAAGGAGCTAGTAGCCCAAGATTTCAGCATAAAATTTATTGGAGTTGGTGGAAAATTAATGCAGGAGCAGGGGCTGATTTCCATTTTTCCAATGGAAGAGCTTTCGGTGATGGGGTTTTTAGAAGTGGTGCCCCACATCCCAAAATTACTGCGCCTCATCAAGCAAACTTCTGACGTAATCATCGCAGAAAAACCTGATTTCGTAATTACAATAGACTCACCGGATTTTTCTTTTCGGGTGATGAAAAAATTGCGCAATTTTCGTGATGCAAAAAAAATTCACTTAATCGCGCCATCAGTCTGGGCTTACCGCGAAGGCAGGGCAGAAAAAATTTCTAAGCTCTATGATTTGCTCTTAGCGATACTTCCTTTTGAGCCGCCTTACTTTGAAAAATATGGACTCAAAACGGTTTTTATTGGACATCCAATCACCGAAAATTCTCCCGATTTTTCAAAAAAAAATGCCGCCAATTCTGAGTTCAGGAAAAAATATTCAATCAAAGAAAGTGACCTTCTAATCAGCATCACGCCTGGTAGCAGGAATGGTGAGGTGAAGAAAATTTTTCCGGAATTTATTGCCGCGATCAACTTGTTGGCCGAGAAAAAATCTAATTTGAAAGCTGTAATTCCTCTCGTCGACAAAACTAGAAATCTAGTTTCCGAAATGGCCACTTCTCTAAAAGTTGAATATTTTTTAATTGAAAAAGATGAAAAAAATTCAGCTTTTTTTGCCACTGATTTTGCTCTAGCTAAATCTGGCACTAACACGCTAGAATTCTCGCTTCAACGTATTCCGATGCTCGTTGCCTACAAGATCAATTTTTTGACACATTTTCTGCTAAAAAAAATGGTCAAAATTAAATTCGCAAATTTGATCAATCTGATTTCGAACAAAGAAGTGATCCCGGAAATGCTGCAAAAAAATTGCACTGCAGAAAAAATTTCTTCACTGCTCGAAAAATTAATTTCAGATCAAAGCTTCTCTCAAAAACAAATTGGCGAAAGCCTGTTAGCATTAAAGTTAATGGGTCTCGGCAGCGTTGAAAATCCTAGTCGCAAGGCAGCAAAAGAAATTTTAAGCCTACGTTGAAAGTCAGTTATTCATGAAATTTTTAGTAACCTTCCTCACCGCAATTTTTTTCTTCTCTAGCTCTGCTTTTTCTGTTCAAAGTCACGACGTCAAACCTCGCAAAAAATCGAAATCTGCAGTGAGTAATCGCGCGCATTCTTCACGCAGCAACGTGAGTGAAATTAAATTCAAAAAAATTGTAGGCTCAATTAAGCCGAACTCGCCAGCAAAACCAATTTCTCCAATCAGGCATAACCTAGTGCTAGAAGGCTGCAGCGCGAATTACTCTTTTTTGGTTTTCGAAGAAAAAACCGGAAATATTCTGTCGGAAAAAAGATCAGACGCGCTAGCCTATCCCGCCTCTCTAGTGAAAATGATGACCATCTATTTAACCTTCGAAGCGCTCGAAAACCACAAAATTACTTTGGACAAAATTCTGACTGTTTCTCAACGCGGCGAGGAAATCGCCAAGGTGAATAGTGTGAATACTCTTGGTTTGAAAGAGGGCGACAAAATTACCGTGCGCGAAGCAATCGAGGCTGCGATTGTAAAATCTTTCAACGAAGCGGCGGTAACATTGGCTGAAGCGGTGGCGGGTAGCGAGTGGGATTTCGCAAATAAAATGAATGAGAAGGCAGAAAATTTGGGAATGATTAATACCAGCTTCCGCAATGCCAGTGGGTTACATGACGAAGGACAATACACCACCAGCTACGACCTAGCGCGTTTGGCGAAGGCGATCAAAAAAGATTTTCCACAACATTACCTTTTTTTCGCGATGAAAAATTTTACCTACCACGGCATAAAATATAAAACTCACAATCATGTACTTCTAGACTACAAGGGTGCAGAAGGAATGAAGACGGGCTTCACCAATGCCTCTGGGTTCAATCTGATTAGTGCGGCAAAAAAAAATAATACTCGAATAATTTCTGTTTTACTTGGCTGCTCCACTTACCAACGGCGTGATCAGCTAACTAAAAAACTTCTTGATGCGGGTTTCGAAAAATTAGAAAAAAATCAAACAGAGAGGACGGAAATAAAAATAACCAATGGGTTTAACTACGCCACTCATGGCTTGAGAGATGATGGCTATGATGATGAGATGCGATTTGGTGAGGGGGTGGAGTAGTGGAGAAGGAGACAAAACAAATCCTCTGCCTTTCTGGATGGGGACAAAAATTTAATTCTCTGGAAGGAATTTTTAGCAGCGCTGATTTTGGGAACTTCACTGTTTCATCGCTTGATTATTCTACCTTCGGAAGTGTTGAAGATTTTTTTTCTTCAACCACCAAACAGAATCTCTTTCCAGAAATCATAATCGGCTGGAGCCTTGGCGGGCAACTCGCAATCCGCCTCATCGAAAAAAAAATCCTCACACCACAACTTTTAATTCTACTCGCGCCGCCTTTTCAGATGATCAAAGATTCCCGCATTCAAGCGGGGATGGCAAAAAATACTTTTGACGAATTCTTCAAAAACTTTTCCAACGCACCAAGTCAGACTCTAAAGCAATTCGCAATCCTCACGGCGATGAACGATCGCAATGCTTCTGACATCGCAAAAACCCTCGACATTAGCGACAAAAACTTTCCTCAGTTAAAATTTTGGCTAGAGGAGCTGAGTCGATTTTCTTGCTTCGATGTAGATTTTTCTAACATGCCACGAACCCTTCTCTTTCATGGAGCTGGCGACATGATTGTCCATGTTTCGCAAGCGGAATATTTCAAACAAAAAATCAAAAACTTGCACTTGGAAATCCTAAAAAACTGTGGACATGCGCCACATCTGGGTCATTTGGAGATGGTGAGGAAGGTGATTTTGGGTGCCTCTAAAAATGAATCACGTAGCCGCAATTCCTTACAGTTCGTAAGTAATAGGGATGTTTTGGATTTTGTTCGATCTTTTTTCTGAGGCGGGTAATTTGAACATCAATACTTCTGACATCGACTCCACCACAAAGTGATGAAAGCTTTTCGCGACTCAATGCACTCCCCTTTTCTTTGCAGAGAATTTTCAAAATTTTTGCCTCGGCATCAGTGAGGTGAATGAATTCCTCGCCCTTTTTCAAACGCGATTCCGTCACGTTAAAAACAAATTCTCCGAAGCGGCAGATCTCTTGATTGCTCACTGCGACGGGCAGTCTTTTTAAAATATTGTGAATACGCAGCAGCAGTTCTTTTGGTTCGAATGGCTTGGAGAGATAGTCATCGGCGCCAGATTCCAAACCTTTAATGCGGTCGTCAAAACCTCCTCGCGCCGTCAGCATGATGATCGGAATTCGCGAGTTCTGACGAACAGAGCTGGTGAATTCGACCCCATCTTCATTCGGCATCATCACGTCAACAATCAGTAAATCGAAAATTTTCCCCTGCATTAATTGCCTTGCTTCAGCGGCGTCTTTAGCGAGTGAAACATTGAAATTATTTTCCTCAAGAAACCGCCCCAGCAGTGTGCGTAACCGGGTGTCATCGTCGATGACTAAAATGTGATGAAGTTGCTTTGTCATGATTTCGCGATCTCGTCGAATTTTTTCATTTTAGTTAAGAGCCTTTCGAGATTGTCTAGGCGAACCATGCAAGGTCCGTCGGAAGGTGCGTTGTCTGGGTCTTGATGTACTTCCATAAACACCGCAGCAACGCCAACTGCAACTGCTGCAGAAGCTAGTGTTTCTACAAATTCTCTTTGACCACCACTAGCCCCGCCTAATCCTCCCGGCTGCTGAACTGAGTGAGTAGCATCAAACACAATTGGGCATCCAGTTTTTGCCATGATTGGCAAGCTGCGCATGTCGGAGACCAGCGTGTTGTAGCCGAAGCTGACTCCACGCTCAGTTAACATCACATTTTTATTTCCGAAGTGATCCATTTTTTTGACAATATTTGCCGCGTCCCAAGGGGCTAGAAACTGCCCTTTTTTAATGTTGATGACCTTGCCAGTTTTTGCTGCGGCTTCAAGTAAATCAGTTTGGCGACAGAGGAAGGCAGGGATTTGCAAAATGTCGACCTCGTCAACCTTTCCCAAAAATTTGCACTGCTCCTCATTGTGAATGTCGGTAATGATTGGGCAATTAAACTGCTTTTTTACTTCAGCAAAAATCGGCAAAGTTTTCTCCAAGCCCATGCCGCGCTTGCCGTCCAGACTTGATCTGTTCGCCTTGTCGAATGATGACTTGTAGATGAAATTAATTTTTAGCTTGTCGCAAATTTTTTTGATGTTGCTTGCCATCATCAGACTGTGATCGAGAGATTCTGTCTGACACGGACCGGCAATGAGTGTGAATGGAAGGCTGTTAGAAATTTCAATATTCCGGACTTTGATTACGCGCATTTTGATTCTAATTGGATGTGTGAGGAAGGGTGTTGGGAAGGCAAGAATTTATTGGTTGTAACTAAGGGAAATGATTTTTTAAATTCTACATAAATTCTGCCAAGGCACGCCTAGAGCCCGATTCAAACAATCTTAAAATTTCCAAATCAATGTTAAAAAAGAAGGATTCATCCGCAGGCTCAATCAGGCCAACCTCTCCTCATTTACAAATTTACAAATGGAGCGTCTCTTCTCTCACCTCAATTCTGCACCGCCTCACCGGCGTTCTGCTTTATTTCTCGGTAGTTGCCATTGTCTGGTACATCGTTTACTACACCTACCAAATCAACATTGCTGAATCTTCCGAAACCTGCGACTGCCCGCTTCGCAACATCATTAATAATATTTTTGCCATTGCCGCTGTTGGCGTAACTTTCTCGCTTTACTACCATCTGTGCAACGGCATCCGCCATTTATTCTGGGACATTGGCAAAGGCTTCAAAAAAGAAACCGCTAAATTTAACGGCTTCCTAACTGTCATTTTAGCTTTGATTTTCACCGCCATCACAATCGGCGCAGTCCTCTACCTCAAATTATTTTAACCCCAAGCGACATTTAAACTAATGAGTAAATAGCGGATTCAAAAAGGAGTTGGGCAGATGTCGTCTCGCCAAAAAAGCCCACCGCAGAAACTACTCGAGGCACAGCAACACTGTCTCCACATCGCGCTGAATTCAAAGAATCTCCAAAAGTAGGGAGATCACGTAAGGAACCTCTGAAAAACTATCTTTTCCGGTAATTTTGTCGTCAGATAAATTTGCTCGCGAAAAAATTTGGTAACGATAAAATTTCCAGAAAAGATAGTTTTTCAGAGGTTCCATAGAAAACCTGAAGATCACGTAGATTCAGATATAAGAAATTTCTTGAGTGAAATTGAGAGGTTTTCAAATGCTCCACGCCATTATTCTCCCCGCATTTTGTCATCAACGAGCTTTTGTCACTTAGAAAGTTTGGTACGGTTATTCCAAGGTACGGAAGAAGGTTTAAATGAATTTATGAAGTATCGCAAACACATCGACATATCAAGCATTGAACCAAATCGCATTGTGGAAGTAACCAAATTCATCTTCGACCATATGAAGCAGGCAACCGAAAGGGGTTTAGATGGGGAGAGCTGTCAATCTGCCAGAGAGAGGCGGGCAAACGAGATGTGGCAAAGAGAATATCCGCAACGAATCTTCAGATGAAGAAAATCATTCACTCGCACCGCCTCCTACAGCTCCAGCAAAAAGTGTAAAAATAAGAAGCGCTACTACAGCGATCGAATCCAAAATCGAAAATATTTGGCACGCCCGTTAATCCCAATAAATTTAAACATGCAAAAAACTAGAATCGCTCCTTCGACCAAAACCGGCGCACACCATTGGCTAATGCAGAGAATTTCTGCGGTCGGATTAATCCCGCTAATTTTTTGGCTGGTGTTTTCCTTCGTACAAATCGCCCAAGATCCACAAAGCTATTTACCGGTTTTCTTCGCTTACCCTTTCAACGCCGTGATGGGAATTTTACTCATAATCGCCTCGCTCTACCATGGCTCTCTTGGCATGCGCGTGATCATCGAAGATTACATCTCCAACAAAACCAAAATGCATTTCTACATCATGCTGGTTCACTTCATTTCAATTGTTACCGCAGTTGCCGGAGTTGTGGCGATTGTTAGGCTTCACTTGGTTGGCTAGCGGGCATCTCTAAAAATTGCTTTTTCCGGTAATTTTGTCGTCAGACAAATTTGCTCGCGAGCACGTACATAAAAGGTACGCTTTCCTGCTCGCAAATTTTCTTCCTAAAAATTTCTCAAAAAAATCTAATTTTTAGAGGCGCCCTAGTGTCTATCACTCCAAAAAATCTCGAAGCGCTGCAATTCTACGTCGACAACGAATTGAGCGAAATCATTTCTGACAAAGCACAAAATTGCTTTTCACAAATCGATCCAAAAAAAACCCCGCCGAAAAAGGTAGAACAAAACTTCATCAAGCCAGTATTCTCAACCGACGCCGCCCTTTCTAATCTAGCCAAAAGATCCAATCCAGAAGATCAAAATCAAAAATTCATGTCGCTAAATGAGATTGTAGCTCAGGCAAAAAATGCCGCCGATTCCTCAAAGAATTTGTCTGAATTGCTTGAGGCGATAAAAAATTTCGAGGGCTGCAATTTAAAAAAAATGGCGACCAACACAGTTTTTTGTGACGGCAATCCGAATGCGAAAGTAATGGTGATCGGCGAGGCTCCGGGTAATCACGAGGATCTACAAGGAATTCCATTTTGCGGAGATTCCGGAAAAGTTTTGGACGACATGTTCCGCGCCATTAACCTAACGCGAAAAGAAGGATTCTACATCAGCAACGTAATTTTTTGGAGACCACCGGGAAATCGTCGTCCAACCAATGAAGAGCTAGCAATTTGTCGTCCATTTGTTGAGCGACACATTCAGTTAGTTAATCCTGAAGTTTTAGTGTTGGTGGGCTCAACATCAATGACCGCGGTGCTTGGCATTACTGACCCAATCACTGGCGTCAGAGGAAAGATGATGGATTTCTCGCCAAAATTTTTGTCCCGCAAAATCAAAACTTTCACAATTTTTCACCCCTCCTACCTAATGCGTCAGCCTAGTAAAAAAAAGCTCGCTTGGCATGACATGCTAGAATTGGAAAAATTTTTGCAGCACTCATGAACGCAATAACCGCAAGTGTTTTAAAGATTTGCACTGACGCAAAAAAAGCGAGCGTAGAAACTGCTTCACTCACCTCTGCTACTAAAAATAAAATTTTACTAGAGGTCGCGAAACTGTTAAAAAAGCACTCTCCACAAATCATCAAAGCCAATCAGAAAGATCTTAAACTCGCCACAGAACGCGGGTTAGATTCTGCTAAAATTGATCGCATTACTTTGGATGAAAAAAGAATTTTCGACCTCGCAAATTCTGTCAAAGACATCGCCAAACTAGCTGATCCACTAGGAAAAATTCTTTACGAAACCACTCGCGAAAATGGTCTGCACATCAGAAGAATCAGCACCCCACTCGGAGTGTTGTTGGCAATTTTTGAATCGCGCCCAAATGTTGTTTCCGATATTTCTGCTTTGTCGCTCAAATCTGGCAACGCGGTAATTCTGCGCTGCGGGTCCGACTCCATTAACTCGTCAAAAGCGCTTGCTGATATCTACCGCGAGGCTTTAGAAAAATTTAACCTCGACAAGAATTCGATAATTTTAGTTCCAAATATTGAGCGCGAGTATGTGTCAGAGCTGCTGAAAATGGAAAATCACATCGATGTCGTGATTCCACGCGGGGGAAAATCTTTGATCAAAGCGGTGATGGAAAATACTAAAATCCCGCTCTTTAAACATCTCGACGGCAATTGTCACACTTACATTCACGAGAAGGCTGATTTTGAAAAGGCGCGTAAAATTTTACTCAATGCTAAGATGCGGAGGGTGGGAATTTGTGGTGCGACCGAGTCGCTTTTGATCGACAAAAAAATCGCCAAAAAAATTCTACCCTTACTTGCAAATGACTTAGCCGAGTCAGGTTGCGAAATGCGCGGAGACTCGGAATCAGCCGCTTTAGACAAGAGAATTAAAAAGGCGAAGGAGGAGGATTTTTACAGTGAATTTCTCGACAAAATCATCTCGATTAAAATCGTCAAAGACATTGCTGAGGCCATCAGGCACATCGCAATTTACGGCTCTTCGCACACTGAAAGCATTGTCACCGAAGATAAAAAATCGGCTGAGGAATTTCTTAAAAAAGTGAATTCTGCAATCGTCATGCACAATGCGTCCACGCAATTTGCGGATGGCGGGGAATTTGGACTTGGCGCTGAAGTTGGCATTTCAACCGGTAAACTTCACGCTCGCGGACCAGTTGGCTTGGAACAGCTCACCACTTACAAATACATCGTGGAAGCCAAGTGCGGATTGAGGAAGTAATTGCTCCCAAAACGAGAATCGTGACTTCTAAACTTAGTCAAATTCGAACTTCGTTCAAATTTGCTACCAATCGAATTGCTACGCACTGAATTAATCAGTGCATCCGCAATAGATTATTTGTTCGAAAGAACACTCCCTTACCACCCCTCTAATCCAAATAAAAATCTCATGAAAAATTTTGCAAAACTTACGGCCGCATTGTGCCTCATGGCAACATCAGCATTCTCTCAATCAAGACCTCCTCAAGGTGGAGGGGAACAGCAACGTCCGCCAATGCAGCAAAATCAACAACCGAGCTCTAGACCTCAGGGTAATAATGGCGGAGAGCAACGTCAGCAACCCGCAATGAATAGAATGGAAAATCGTCAAGAACGTCGCGAGAATAAAATGGAAATGCGTCACGAGCACCAAGAAAACCGCATGGAACAACGTCACGAACGTCAAGAAAGCAAAATGGAAAATCACCAAGAGCATCGCGAGAATAAAATGGAACAACGCCAAGAGCGCAAAGACACTCGCATGGAAAATCGTCAAAATAACAATCAGCAACCAATGTCCGCTCCTCAAGGCAGACCGTCAACCCAAGGTAAACCTGCCGGCACTAGGTAAAATAAGTACCAAACGGCTTTGTTGCATAACCTAACAGCGCACTCGGTCTAATCACCCTCCCTCAAGGGAGGTGGAGTTCTACCGAAATCTTTTAAACCAACTTCCTTCAAAACGAAGAATGGTAAAAGCGGAAGCAGAACTAAACTCCCTCTCCCTTGAGGGGAGAGGGTTGGGGTGAGGGTGTCTCCTTTCTGAATTATGCAACAAAGCCAAAAATCTACAAATTTGGGAGCCTCTGAAAAACCTAGATTTTTCGAGAAATTTTTAGGAAGAAAATTTGCGAGCAGGAAAGCGTACCTTGATGTACGTGCTCGCGAGCAAATTTATCTGACGACAAAATTACCGAAAAAGATGGTTTTTCAGAGGTTCCCTAAGGAACCTCATGGCCACCCTCTTTTGCAAAGAGGGTTAGAGCGTTAAAATGAGTGATCCGGTAGAGTTGCGGCTTTCTAAGTCGCGATGCGCTTTGGCGACATCTTTGAAGGCGTAGCTAGTGATTTGTGGTTTGACGATTCCTTTGGTGACGGCAGCAAAAACTTCAGCGGCCGACAATGCGAGCTCAATGCGATTAGCTTTGTAGAGCGCCAGAGTTGGGCGCGTGAGGTAGAGAGAATTTGCGGCTAAATAATTTAAATCGAGCTTCTCGGTATTTCCGGAAGATTCTCCAAAACTTACGCACATGCCCATTGGCCACAAACATTCCAAAGATTTTTCCAACGTGTCCTTGCCGACGCCGTCGTAGACTAGTCCCACACCGTCGTGATTTGTAATTTTACCAACCTCTTCAACAAAATTTTGCGTTTTGTAATTCACCACATGGTCGCAACCACTAGTTCTGGCAACGGTAAATTTTTGGTCTGAGCCAACTGTGCCAATGACTTCCAACCCTAAATATTTTGCCCATTGGCAAAGAATGTGACCAACTCCACCAGCGGCGGAATGAACCAAAATTCTTTTTGCTCTTTTGGCAATGTAAACGCGGTGAAGCAAGGCATGCGCCATTAAGCCTTTAAACAATGAGCCTGCCACTTGCGCGTCACTTAAATTTGACGGCGGAACCACCAAATAATTTTGATTAATCGCACGTTTTTCAGCGTAAGATCCAATGCCACCCGTGGCGTAAGCAACGCGATCACCAACTCTAAAATCAGTAACCCCTGCACCGACTTCCTCAACAATTCCACAAGCCTCCATCCCAAGTGTGGCAGGCATTGTCGCGAGTTTGTACTGACCTTTGCGGAAAGCGACGTCAAAAAAATTCACGCCAATCGCAGAATGCCTAATTAAAACTTCGTCTTTTTTTGGCTTCGGAGCTTCAACTTTTTCAATTTTTAAATTTCCGGCATCGCCGATTTTACGCAGAAGAATTGCTTGCATTGCTTGCCTCACGTTTAGTTTTTACAAAAAAATTTTCCTCAAAAATTCCACAGCCACCAAGCCAAATGCAACATCAAAATTTATTCGTTTTCGACATTGAAACAATTCCCGACCTAACCGCAGCAAAAAATTTACTAAATGCGCCTAACGCTACAACTCAAGAGTTGCGCGAGGGTTTGGTAAAATACCATTTGGATGTCACTGCGCAGAAAAATTCTTTTTTGCGTCAGCCATTTCACCAAGTAATTGCGATTAGTTTTTTGGAGGCGGAAATCATTCGCGATGCCAATGGGCAGGAATCTTACAAAATTGTCGACATCCGTTCAGGCGGTGATTTATCTAGCTCAGAGGCAGATTTGGTGAGGGGATTTTTCTCCCATTTGGGAAAAAAAATTTCGCGCTTGGTGAGCTTCAATGGCAGAAATTTTGACCTGCCGGTGCTAAAATATGCAGCAATGAAACACGGCGTTTCGGCAGCGTGGCTCTACAAAATGGGTGACAAGTGGAACAACTACAATCAGCGCTACAGCCTTGACTGGCACTGCGATTTAGCGGAAGCATTTTCTGATTTTGGCGCTTCAGCAAAAGTAAAAATGAACGAACTCTGCGCTGCTTTCAACTTGCCGGGCAAACTTGGAATTGACGGCTCAATGGTAGCTGATTTTTTTGACCAAGGACGCTTGCAAGAAATTCGCGATTACTGCGAAACCGACGTGCTCAACAGTTTTTTACTCTACCTCACCTACCAACATCACAGCGGCGCAATGTCGCGAGATTCCTTCGAAAAAACTAAAAATGATTTGCAGGAATTTTTGGGGGGAAGGTTGGCGGAGAAGCCACATTTTGCTGAGTTTTTGCGCTAAAGCATTTTTGAAAAAAATGGTGACTCAGGAGCGTTACGCGACTGAGTCGGGTGATTTTTCGTGCAAAACACACGAATTTTAAACCCAGTTCGCGGTGAGCGACGAACAGTCGCATGACGGAACTTGCGCGAGCGCTGATGAATCACCCGACTCAAATGCTGTCGCATTCGAGCCACCCTCTTTTTCAAAGAGGGTTAGGCGCGGAAAACCCCCTTTGTAAAATGGGGGTGACCTCGCTTGAAAAGCGAGGTCGGGGGATTCTGCTTACAAGTGGAGAGGGTTAGGCGGAAAAAAATTCTCAGTTGAATTTTTTTTTACGAAAATTATTCCACCTTCCCTGCTTATTTGTTGCTTTTGCCAACATGCCGCCCACCCTTCTCTTCACAATAATCAGAGACCTCTCTCACCATTTTTCTAAACTGAATTTTGTTTAGTAATTTTTAAAAATTAGCAACGGAATGAAACTTACTTTTTTAACAGAAGAACAAAGAGAAGAGGTACAGAAGTGAAAGAGGGAAAAGCAGCACCGTCACCAACACCTGAAAGCGCAGCACCGCCACCAGCGCCAGCAGAAAGTAACGCCACCACAATCAAGCAATGGGAAGAATATCACGAGCAATGGAAAAAATATCACGAAGCATTCGCTGCTGACACCACTACTAGTGATTCTTTCATCGCCGCTAGTAACGGCGTAGAGAAACCTAAAATTCTTGTACCAGAAATTACGGGAGAGCTCTACTCAGCTGAAGAGCAAAAAGAAACAGACCCTGCAAAGAAAAACAAAAAAAAGGGCGTCTCGCTAGAAGACAACCTCCCAATTTTCCATTACGAAGGAAGAAACGGTCTGCATAAGCTGCACATGCAAGTTGAGAGCGCGACTTCTGCAATTCAGGAATCACTGGAGAAAAATCAAAATGTTCCTACGCGAGTTTCACTCGCCATCATTCACGAAGTAGATAAAACAGCCACAAACCCCAGCGGACACACACTTCACTGCATCGTAACCTCATCCGCTCGCGGCACTACCAAAAATTTTGTTGATGCGGATGTGTTTACTACAATAAAGGAGGGTACCAAGAAAGAGTACACTCGCCAGTTAAGTGGTTACTATCCACTCGTTGATGCACTTGATGATCTTGTTAATGAGTTGAAGGAGGAGGAGGAGGAGGAGAAGAAGAAGAAAGATGGTGGGCTTAACGCGCTTGTTGGAAGTGATCAGAAGAGCGTAGTTGTGGATGATGACAACGTGTCAGAAGTGTCAGATGCAGACTCTAGTGATCAGAATCTTACTGATTCCGATGCAGAAGACGACACTAGTACAACTCCGTCGACAGCTAGCGAGACAGAAAGTCTTTTGAAAAACTTTCGCAAAAACCCTGATCTGCTAAACAATGAAAAACGTGAGCAATATCTTCAAGAATTCGTAAATACACTAAAGCAAGAATATTCTTCTTCAGACACTAAAATCGACGCAGCCATCAAAGAGGTTAGGGCTAACTTAACCACCACTCGTACCGACGAACAACGAAAATCAGCCCGCGCCGCTACGTCACAAGCGATGTTTAATGCAATTTCGGAAAACATCGAGACTTCGATGGAGCTCAACCGCCTTGCGGTTAATCTCGACAATATTGAGGTGAAGAAAATTGCAGATAAGCATTGCAGCCACCTCGGCGGCTTCTTCGGAATCGATAGTAAGAAAAATTTAAAAAAAATACTTAAGGCAGAAGTGCCTCACACGCCATATCCCGGCATTTCTATTTTGAGGCCAGCAGGTGAGGCAAATATCGTCACCGTAACTTTTAATGAAGTTAAGAGTGGCCAAAATGATGTTGCTTGGATCTACATCCCCGGCACCGACCAATGCTACGCTAAGGTTAAGCTATGCACTCAAAAAGGGCCTATTGTTGATGTTAATGGTAAATCTACTCAGCACGAAGCTGGTGATATCATCATTGAAAAAGACACCATTTACAAATTAAACACCGCGACTGGCAGCTACACACACCACAAGGAAGCTACTCCGCAAGAAAAGGGGGTATATAAAAACCTCCAAATCAAAGCCATCTCAAATAACGAAACAG
>CANMEW010000025.1 GCA_947496905.1 Rickettsiales bacterium
ACACTTGATTACCTTCATTCTTTTTTCGTGAGAATGGACTACTCGTTTGTCACCGAAGCGACAGGTTCTTTTGCAGTCTTTGCATTGATATCGTTGCTTGCCGGCAACGACTCCATTCATTACCAAGTTCTGACTGTTACAATGTTTACAGTTTTTCATATTCACTCCAAATTGAGGTTAAAAAACCTTAATTTGGAGTGTGGAGTTTTAAAATCTATAGTTACTTAGCAATGCCTAAACACCCCTATCCCAAAGCCACTTGAAACTTGAGGTTTTTGTTTTGGTATGCCGCCAGAGCGCTATGCACGCAATTTTTTACCTCCCAACCCCTCTCAATCAAAAGACTAAAAACATGAAAGTTTACTACGATCGCGATGCCGATTTGAGCATCATTAAATCTAAAAAAATTGCTGTAATTGGTTACGGCTCTCAAGCTCATGCCCATGCTCAAAACCTACGCGACAGCGGTGTTAGCGAAGTAAAAATTGCTCTTCGCGAGAATTCTCTTTCCATCGCTAAAGCAAAAAATGCTGGCTTCGAAGTGCTTTCAAATGTTGACGCTGCTCGCTGGGCAGACATTGTGATGGTTCTTACTCCAGATGAGCTTCAAGCTGAAATTTACGAAAAAGATTTGCACGACAACCTCAAGCAAGGCGCTAGCTTAATGTTTGCACATGGTCTGAATGTTCATTTTAATCTCATTAAACCTCGTGCTGATCTCGACGTTTTTATGGTTGCACCAAAAGGCCCTGGGCACACTGTCCGCGGTGAATTTGTGAAAGGCGGTGGCGTTCCTTGTTTAGTTGCGGTCGCTCAAGACAAGTCTGGAAATGCTTTGAAAATTGCCCTTTCTTACGCTTCAGCGATTGGTGGCGGGAGATCTGGCGTCATCGAAACCTCTTTCAAAGAAGAATGCGAAACTGATCTTTTTGGCGAGCAAGCCGTTCTTTGTGGCGGCGTTACCGCCTTAATTCAAGCCGGTTTTGAAACTTTAACCGAAGCTGGCTACGCTCCAGAAATGGCTTATTTCGAGTGTCTTCACGAGATGAAATTAATCGTCGACCTACTTTACGAAGGTGGCATTGCCAACATGCGCTACTCCATTTCAAACACTGCAGAATACGGCGATTTAACTCGCGGCCCAAGAATTATCACCTCCGAAACAAAGGCTGAGATGAAGAAAATTTTGAGCGAAATTCAGTCGGGAAAATTCGCCGAGGAATTCATGAGCGAGAATAAAACTGGTAAGAAAAATTTTGATGCCTTGCGCGCCAAAGGAAAATCTCATCCAATCGAAGCAACTGGTGAGAAGCTTCGCGCCATGATGCCATGGATCGCAAAAAATAAATTAGTAAATAAATAGTGCCCTCGCAGATGACAGAAGGGAAAAAGCTTTCGGATAAATACGATGCCAAAATACGTGAAAAATTTTGGCAAAATTACTGGAGAGGAAAAAAGATTTTTGCTTGGAAAAATGACTTGCCGAAAGAAAAAACTTTTGTCATCGACACTCCTCCACCCACTGTTTCCGGCGTCCTGCACATGGGTCACGTTTTTTCCTACACTCAAGCAGACTTCGTTGCACGCTTCATGCGCATGTCCGGCAAGGATGTTTTTTACCCAATGGGTTTCGACGATAATGGTCTACCAACCGAACGTTTAGTTGAAAAAATTATTGGCAAAAAAGCCGGTATTTTTGAAAGTGAAAATGGTCACGGATCATTCGTAAAAAAATGTCGTGAAGTGGTTGATGAGGCGGAAAAAGAGTTTGAAGCGCTTTTCAATGAAGTTGCTCTGTCAGTGGATTGGGAGCAGAAATATCAAACCATCTCGCCAGAATCACAAAAAATTTCCCAAGCGTCTTTCATCGATTTACACCGCAAAGGCTTGGTCGAAAAAAAGTTTGAACCAGTTTTTTGGGATATCTCCGACCGCACTGCCCTAGCCCAAGCTGACCTGATCGACAAGGAAATTGCTGGCGAAATGAACTACATTTCATTCGGAATTGAAGGATCGGACGAAAAACTTGAAATCATGACAACTCGTCCAGAGTTGCTTCCAGCCTGCGTTGCGGTGATGATTAATCCAGATCACAAGAATGAAGATGGTAGTTTGAAGTGGGCAAAGTTGTTAAAAAATAGTTTGAACTCAGAAGGAGAGGGATTCACAGGATCTTACGCAGTTACTCCCCTGTTTGGAGTAAAGGTTAAGATTATAGCTGATAAGTTAGTGCAAACCGACAAAGGAACTGGCGCGGTTATGTGTTGTACGTTTGGCGATGAAACCGACATTCGCTGGTGGAAGAAGTACAATCTCGAACTGAGAGTTATTATTGAGAAGGGTGGTAAGTTAAACGATTTTGTTGGTGATTGGAGTGAAAATTTTGGTGAACAAACTGTTCATCTTGACGATTTGCAAATCGTTAAATTTACCAATTGTGACTTAGTGAATCCTTTGGTTTTTAAGAAAAACTACAACGAATTGGTCGCTGGAAAAACCATTAAACAAGCCAAAGAAGCAATAATCGAAGCCTTAAAAACAACCTGTCATCCTGAGTGCAGCGAAGGATCTCAGGAAGTTGCACGAGATCCTTCGGCTTCGCCTCAGGATGATAGAATTTCTCTTCTACGCAAACAGGAAAAAATCACCCGTGCCGTTAAATGCGCTGAACGCTCTGGCGTCCCAATCGAAATCCTCGTGGCACCACAATGGTTCGTAAAAATCCTCGACAAAAAAGAGCAATTGAAAGCCGAAGCCGCCAAATGTAACTGGCATCCAGAATACATGAAGGTGCGCATCGATCAGTGGATTGACGGCTTGCAATGGGATTGGTGTATTTCGCGCCAACGCTTTTTCGGCGTGGCTTTTCCGGTTTGGTACTCAAAGCGAGTTGGTGAGGAAGGAAAAATTTTAGTCGCAGAAATTGGTCAACTTCCTTGCGATCCAACCATTGATTTACCTCGCGGATACAGTCGAGATGAGGTTGATCCAGAAACCGACATCATGGACACTTGGATGACCTCCTCAATCTCTCCGCAACTTTCATCAAAAGGAATTTCTGATGAAATTTGCTTCGACCGCACTCGTCACGAAAAACTTTTCTCCGCTGACCTACGCCCACAAGCTCACGAAATTATTCGCACTTGGGCATTTTACACGATTGCAAAAGCTTACCTACATTCTTTACCACTTCCAAGTAGCGCCCCTCACCCCAACCCTCTCCCTCAAGGGGAGAGGGAGGTGAGCTATCCTTGGAAAAACTTGATGATCTCAGGCTGGTGCTTGGCTGCGGATAAAACTAAAATGAGCAAATCAAAGGGAAATGTGATAACGCCAACCGCTTTGATTGAAGAGAAAGGTTCTGACATCGTACGCTACTGGGCATCAACTTCACATCTTGGCGCCGACACCGCTTACTCTGAAGACGTATTTAAAATTGGACAAAAACTGATCACCAAACTTTTCAACGCAGCAAAATTTGCTTCGATGAATTTTTCTGAACTTCGTAATGATGCGAAAGTCACGGAAGCGGCGGATTTATGGATCTTAAGCAAACTCCACCTAACCACAAAGCGCGCGACAGAAGAGTTTGAAAAGTTCGAATATGCTCGAGCTCGCGAAGCAATTGAAGAATTTTTCTGGAAAGACTTCTGCGACAATTATTTGGAAATCTGCAAAGTTCGATCTTATGGCTTAGTAGCAGAAAAGCTTGTTGGCATTGAGTTTAGCGATGCTCAGAAAAAAGAAATTCACGCCAAACAGCAGAGCTCGATTTTAACTTTACAAACCTGCCTCAACACCATTCTGAAACTTTTCGCACCATTCATTCCGCACGTCACCGAAGAAATTTATTCAACAATTTTTTGCGAAGAATTTGAAAAAACTGACTCAATAAATGCTCGCGGAAGTTGGCCAAAGTTGGGTGAGAAATTTTTTGATCAGAAATTTTTTGACATCGGTGAGGCTGCGCTAAGAGTGATTTTTGAGGTGAGGAAGTTTAAGTCGGAGCAAAATCTTTCGATGAAAACTACGGTGAAAAAAATTGCAGCGAGGTGCAAAACCGATCTGTCGGAAATTACCGAAGACTTAAAAAATGTCTGTAATGTAGAAGTGCTGGAATTATCTGCGGGAGAGCTTTTGGTGAATGTTGAAATCGCGTAAGCTTGGACGGATGCTCTTTAAAAAATTAACCTAACCACGGTACCACTACCCAACTCTGATTTTATTTCGATTTCCCCATTTTGTAACTCAACCAACTGCTTAACGATTGGCAGACCGAGACCAAAAGAGTCGACACTTTTGGAGTTGGCATTTTCAATCGTCCGATATTTTTGAAAGGCGGTTTCAACTTGAGCCTTCGTCATTCCAAAGCCTTGATCAGCAACAATAATTTCAAGAAAATTTCTACCATCTTTTATAAAATTTCTTGCTGAAATTTTTACTTCACTATTTTTTGGGCTGTATTTGATCGAGTTTGAAATCAGGTTCGTTAAGATCTGCTTCATTCTTTTGGCATCAAGCTTTATGGACATCAAATCATCGCAGATTTCAATCTTTAGACTCACCCTTCTCCTCAATGAATAGTCGCTATTCATTCTCACCACTCTTCTAATCACATCGGACACGTCAATTTTCCTAGTCAAATCAACAGAAAAATTTCCTGAAGAAACTTGCCCAACATCAAGAAGATCGTTGATTAACTCTTTCATGTCGTCACCAGCGCGCTTAATCTCCGCAACGAAATCGAGACACTCACCTTTGGACTTTTTACTCAGCAAATCTTCCTGCAAAATATCCGCAAACCCTAAAATGGCGTTAAGCGGAGTTTTTAACTCGTGCGTGATTGCGTAGAGAAAATCTGATGAACCAATACTAGAAGAAGTTGACCTTGCTGAGCGCGATGAAAGCTCACTTCTTTGCGAACCAAGAAACTTTGCTGAAATAAAATCGACAAAATTACCGACAAAAGCTTGATAAAACGAGTCTTTTTGAATTGTTTTTGCCTGCATGACTTAAAGAGATTGTTTAAAAGATTTGTAAATAATTTTCCTAAAAAAAATCTGACCTGATTATGAAAGACAATTAAAAAATTTACATTTCTCAATATGGTCATTAATTAATTCAATATCCTGAATGAAAATCTCTCTTAGTAATTTTTTTTACAAAAAAAATCGCCTACAGCAAATTAAGGGATTCTACTATGCGGCAAGACATCTGAGCATCTCTGAGGCTGCAAGAGAAATGAATTTGACTCAATCAACTGTTACATTGCAAATTCAATCTTTGGAGCGAGATCTGGGCCTAAAACTCTTTAGGAGGGATACAAAATCACTTTCACTGACTGCGGACGGGGAAGATTTTTATCGCACAGCATGTCCGCTGATGCATGAATTTGAATCAGTGCTTGAAAATTTTTTGACTCATAAAAAACAAGATGATCAAAATCAAAAAAAGGTGACCATCGCAGTGCATCACATCGCGATCATTTATCTGATGCCGCGCATTATTTTTCATTTTAAAAAATCTCACCCAAACACAGAAATTACGATCAGAAATATTTCGCCAAAGGAAGCGATTGAGCGGTTAAAAAATGACCAAATTGATCTCGCACTCTATCCAAACATACCTCACGCAGCTGAAATTAAACAAATCGAAACCATCTCTTACGATCCAGTTTTGATCATGAATAAAAAACACCCATTAGCTGGAGTACCAATAACCAGTTTGAAAGATTTAAAAAATTTCGATCTAATTCATATCGATGGCAACTTAATCACTCTGCCACTTTTTGAGGAAGCCATTGCAGCCCACAACATCAAAGGCAGCATTAAATTCGAGAACGGTGATTGGCAAATGCTCAAAAATTTTGTCAGAGAAAATAACTTCGTAGCAGTTGTTTCAACGATCTGCTTAAGCAAAAGAGACTCAGATTTAGTGGTAAAAAATTTAGCAAATTTATTCCCTAAAATGAGCTACGGCGTTTTGATAAAAAGCGGAAAAATTTTAAGACCAACTACGCAGCATCTGCTTGATGCAATTGAAAAAACGGTCAAGGAAAGGCTCCAAACAACAAATAACTAAACTCATGGATGCGCACTCGGTCTTAACGAATATGACTAACCTTAGCAATGCAAAAAACTTTCTCTCACTTCTCGAAATCAAGTTTTTATCAGATAAAAAAAAACTATCGCAGCTAAAAATTGCTAAAAAATCCTTAGATAGAGCGCTAGTACAGCTAATTTTTGACGTACCGGATAGATTAGAAAATATTGAGCAAAATCACAAAGCTGAAATCAGTAGCGAAATTATGAATGCCCTCTCTCAGCTAGAAAACTGTGGAGACGAGACTCTGAATCGTACTTTACTGGACCTAGTCACCTTCTTTCAAATTTATGAAAATTGCTCGGATAGAATCTTCTCATCGCGAGACGAAGAAGATTTAAAAAATCTTAGAGCAAAAACTTTATTAATCACCGCAGAGAGGTTTGGATAATATGAAACCCTACTCCCCACCAGCACAATCAACGACAGCACTGCCACCTACACCTCCACCCCCAAAAGGCATTGGTCGCTTTAGTAGAAAAAACAACATCAAACCAGCAGGCCCTGAATTTATTTTTCTTGAGATATGTAGCGTGGCAAATCCAGTATTCGATCTTACCTCGGCTGGATCATTACATCCGACATATTCTGGTATTGGCATTCCAGAAAAAGTATCCTCTCTCATGAGAAATATTAATTTTGATAATTTTGTGGAAGTGCGCGGGCAGTCTAATGGAGAACCTGAGGTTTTAACTGAGAGTATTAATTTTTTTAATCGACAAGGGATAGTATGCTCTGCAGAAAAAGTTTCTTTGACCGACAATATTTTACTCTCGCTAGAGCGCATGTATGATTTACTTCAACTAAATGCAGAAAAAAAAATCCTAGTTCTAACCCCAACTTTTGGTTACTATTTTAAGCAGTTAGCCGATAAAAATATTCCATTTGAAACGCTTGAAACCGAGAGGGAGAACGGATTTTTACCAACCAGAGAAAATCTTGAGAGAAAGCTAAATGAAACTGGAGCGGTAGCGTTATTAATGTGCTACCCAAACAATCCAACTGGCGCCATTATGACGCGCGAATGTGCTGAAATGATTGCTGATGTTGCTGCTCAGAAAGATATTTTTGTACTCTCCGATGAAGCATTTATGAATAATCGCTTAGGTGAGTCTATGCATTTTCCGATTGCCGCAATCCCCGCTATGATAGAACGAAGCTTTACAGTTACGAGTTCTGCAAAATCATTTCCAACTGGAATCAAAACTGGATTCTGCGTTGGTCCTGCAGACTTCATGGAGTCTTTTGCAAAGCTCGGTGGCTACCCAACGAAACAATCTCAAAAAGTATTGGCCGCCACTTTGGAAAACAGCGACGAAAACAGGGATTATCTAGAAAGATGTCGCCAGTATTATTTGCAGAATATTGCCGCAATCAAAGAAAAATTAACGGAGCTAAATACAGCATTAACCAATCAGTTTAGCGCCACTGCAGAGTACGTGAAACCTTTTATTTCTGATCCGGCGGCAACGAATGTTTACTTACTCGATTTTTCTGGGCTACGCGGAAAAATGTATAATGAGAAGCCGATGAACACTGGTCTAGACGTTGCAGAGTGGCTATTGGACACAGCTAGAGTTGCTACCGTTCCCGGCGAATGTTCTTTTTTCAACAAAGAAACCATGCTGGTTAGAATCGCGTTAAATGATGCTACGGAAAGATTTAGAGAGGCTTTTGATAGCATCATTAGTGCCGTACCAACAATTCAAAATTCACAAGTTGCTATCGATACGGAGAGCGCCATACCAGCAGAAATCCCAGCTACGCATCTGATGCCAACAGAGGTCGCTCAACCTCTTGTTACTACACTAGATCCGCGACAACTAGGGTAATGAGACTCCTCGTCTTCTTAAATCGCGATGTTCATGCCTCGACTGCACTGGAGCTACTCTTCCCTCACTTAAGAAAGCACGAAGTAAAAATTATCCTGTCGGAAAAAGTTGGTAACATTGCCAATTTACCGCCGGAATTACTTGAGATGCGAAGGTGTGAGCAAAATTTTGATCAGGAAATTTTTAGCAGAATCGCCCGAAATTTTGGTCATGAAGTTGCAACTTACTCAAGCGCTAATTCTGAAATTGCCTTGGATGATTTTAAAAAATTCTCTCCCGACCTAATCGTCTCCATCCGCTTTGGACAAATCTTCAAACAACCTCTGATCAACATTCCACGACTAGGAGTTTTAAATCTTCATTCCGGCTTACTGCCAAATTACCGCGGAGTTCTCGCAACATTCTGGGCAATTCTGCATGGCGAAGAAAAAATTGGCACCACGCTTCACTACATCACTGACGCCAGCATCGACACTGGCGACATTGTTGGATTTTCGGAAAGTAAAGTTGACCACGACTCCTCTCTAGTTTCAAACATCACCAACCTTTACCATGGCGGCTGTTCTTTACTTTTGGAAAGTTTAGAAAAAATCTTCAATGGCGAAAAAATTAAAATCGTAAAACAATCTGAGCTTGGCGAAGGAAAATATTTTTCCTACCCAACTGCCGATGACATCAAAAAATTCCTCTCCCTAAACTCCGTTAAAAGCCTCTTTTAATAAATCTCTCCACTTCAAATCATGTCTTCCACTCAAGCCTCAAGCTCTCCCGTAAGTTATAATTACGACATCATTAAACTCTTCACCATTGCCGCAACTTTTTGGGGAATTGTCGGATTTACCGTCGGAGTCGTAATCGCATCTCAATTAGCTTTTCCAGCGCTAAATCTCGACTTAGAATGGACGAGCTTCGGTCGCCTGCGCCCGCTTCACACTTCTGCAGTAATTTTTGCCTTTGGTGGTAACGCGCTTTTCGCCACTAGTTTTTTTGTGGTACAGCGCACCTCGCAGGCAAGGCTTTGGGGACATGAAAATCTTCTCAAATTTATTTTTTGGGGCTACCAACTTTTCATTTTGATGGCCGCTTTTGGTTACATTAACGGAGTCACTCAAGCCAAGGAATATGCCGAGCCAGAATGGTACGCCGACATCTGGTTAACAATCATTTGGGTTTGCTACTTTTTGGTTTACGTAATGACTTTGAAAAACCGCAAAGAGCCTCACATCTACGTCGCCAACTGGTTTTATTTAGCCTTCATCGTCACCGTCGCAATTCTTCACATCGTCAATAATCTTTCCATTCCACTTCGCATCGACTCCGCCACAAGCTACCCAATTTTTGGTGGCGTACAAAGCGCCATGATCCAATGGTGGTACGGTCATAACGCCGTCGGATTTTTCCTCACTGCCGGCTTCATTGGAATGATGTATTACTTCGTACCAAAGCGCGCGGAGCGCCCAGTCTATTCCTACCGCCTCTCTATTCTGCATTTCTGGTCACTAATTTTTATTTACATCTGGGCTGGTCCGCACCACTTGCACTACACTTCTCTACCTGACTGGGTTCAAACTTTAGGAATGACATTTTCAATCATGCTGTGGATGCCTTCTTGGGGTGGGATGATCAACGGCATCATGACGCTCTCTGGCGCGTGGGACAAACTCCGCACCGATCCAGTCTTGCGCTTTCTCATCACCGCCGTTGCCTTCTACGGCATGAGCACTTTTGAAGGCCCACTAATGGCAATCAAAACAGTGAATGCGCTTTCTCACTACACCGACTGGACAATTGGTCACGTTCATTCTGGAGCTTTGGGATGGGTTGCGCTAATAAGCTTCGGCGCCATGTACCACATGGTTCCAATTTTGTGGGGGAAAAAAGAACTCTACTCAACGAGGCTTGTTTCAGCACATTTTTGGATCGCCTCAATTGGCATTGTGCTTTACATCACCGCCATGTGGGTCTCTGGAATTGCTCAAGGGTTAATGTGGCGCTCCTACGACGAGATGGGCTTCCTGCAATATTCCTTCGTTGAAACTCTAAAAGTTTTACACCCCCTCTACTTCACCCGCGCCTTAGGTGGAGTATTTTTCCTCACCGGCGCCTGCCTCATGACTTGGAACTTCTACAAAACAATTCGCACCGTCGAAGCTAAGTAAAGGAGCCTCTGCAAAACCATCTTTTCCGGTAATTTTACTCGTAGGTTTTTTTATTTTTAATCGAACGAGTTGCAAATTCCTTGCTGCTGAAGCAGCTGCGCAAATTGTGTCGTCAGATAAATTTGCTCGCGTAGGTTTCCGCGTTAAAAAAATGCGAAGCATTTTTAGCAAGAACGGGCATCGAGCTTAAGCTCGATTGCCTGTGCTCGAATCGTACATCAAGGTACGCTTTCTGCGCTCGGCACAATTTTCTTCCTAGGGATTCGCTTCGCTCATTCCCGTTTTACTTGAAAATTTTATTTTTTATCGACAAGTCGCAAATTACTCAGGCCTTACGGCCTTGCGTCATTTGTCAGTTAAAAATGCGATGCATTTTTTAAGGTGTAGCCGTCACTTCAAACTCCTCGAAAAATCTAGAGCCTGTCTTAAAATTACGGGTTGTAAGCTCTGCCTTTTTGCCTCGCTTTGCGGCTATTTTGCACGATTTGCTTCGGAAAATTTTTTCCAAAGGGTTGCACCTGTGGAGAAAAATTGTTCCTCGCAACTCCAGCAAAATAGCCTACAAATCGAGGCAAAAAATTTTAAGACAGGCTCTAGGTTTTTCAGAGGTTCCTAAACCAACAAAAGATTCTGCCCGCGCGGGCAGAATCTTTTTTTTTAACGCAGCACTGGCGCGTCTTTGCAAGGGTCTTCGTTCAAAAATACAGCCAAAATTGAAATCAGTAAATGTTCCACATCAAATCAAAATCCTCTTACATCCAAGAATACCAAAACTCTACGACCGATCCAAAAAGCTTTTGGGGTAAAATTGCTGAGGAATTTTTTTGGTACAAAAAATGGCAAGAAGTAAGTAATTGCGATCTAGTGCAGGGGAAAATTTCTTGGTTCATTGGCGGCAAAACCAACATTTCTTACAACTGTTTGGATCGCCATTTGGCGCAGTTAAAGGACAAGGTCGCAATCATTTGGGAAGGAAATGATCCGAACGAAAAAAATCAAAAAATAACCTACCAAGAACTTTTTGACGAAGTCTGCCAATTAGCGAATTTTCTGACTTCTCAGGGAATTAGAAAAGGTGACCGCATTTGCATTTACATGCCGATGATTCCGCAAAGCTTAGTGGCAATGCTTGCTTGCGCGCGGATCGGCGCCATTCACTCCGTTGTCTTTGCCGGATTTTCCGCTCCCGCCCTCGCCTCTCGCATGCAAGATTGCGGAGCAAAAATGCTCATTACCTCTGATTTACTTTTACGCGGAGAGAAAAAAATTGAGCTTTTTGAAATTGCCTCTGAGGCAGTCGTAACCGCTAATTCCGTTGAGTCGGTGCTAATTTACAAAAGATCTGAGAGAGAAATAGCCGGCATTAGAAATAAAAAAATCTTCATCTGGCAAGATGAAGTTTCCTCACACTCCAAGCAGCATCAGGCTGAAATTTTAGATGCCGAAGATCCGCTTTTTATCCTCTACACCTCTGGCTCTACCGGCAAACCAAAAGGCATCATTCACAGCACTGGTGGCTACATGACCTACACTGGCTACAGCTTCCAAAATGTTTTTCAGCCTGCACCCGACGACATCTTTTTCTGCAGCGCCGACATTGGATGGATCACCGGTCATTCCTACCTCGCTTACGGTCCACTTCTCAATGCCGCCACGATTTTAATGTTCGAAGGAATTCCTACCCATCCAACGCCGGCGCGCTTTTGGGAAATAATTGAAAAGCATCGCGTCAATATTTTTTACACCGCACCAACTGCGATTAGAGCTCTAATGCAAAAAGGTGACGAGTTTGTTGCGGGTCACGATTTGTCGTCACTAAAAACTTTAGGAAGCGTTGGCGAGCCAATCAATGAAGAGGCTTGGCAATGGTACAACGAAAAAATCGGCAAGGAAAAATGCCCAATTGTTGACACTTGGTGGCAGACTGAAACTGGCGGGATTCTAATTTCATCACTGGCTGGAATCACAGATGGTAAGCCTGCCCATGCCGGATTGCCACTTCCGGGAATCGCTCCAGTTCTACTTGATGACGCTGGCGCAGTGATTGAGGGGAAAGAAAAAATCGGAAATCTTTGTTTCGAGCAAGCTTGGCCAAGCATGGCGCAAGGCATTTGGGGCGATCAGGAGAAATTTCTAAAAACTTACTTCGAACAATTTCCGGGATATTACTTTGCGGGAGATGGCGCTTTTCTTAGTGCCGAAGGGCTTTACCGAATCATCGGTAGAGTTGATGACGTAATTAAAGTCTCGGGACATCGACTTGGAACTGCCGAAATTGAAAACGCGATTAACTCGCATGAATTAGTTGCGGAGTCGGCGGCGATTGGCTGTCCGCACGAGATTAAGGGTGAGGCAATTTACGCTTTCGTAATCACCAAGGAAAAAATTGCAGCGGAGAATCGGCGGGGAGTTGAGCGGGAAATAATGGCGATTGTGCAAAAAGAAATCGGAGCAATTGCTCGACCAGAAAAAATTTACCTCGTCGCCGATTTACCAAAAACACGTTCCGGAAAAATCATGCGACGCATTTTGAAAAAAATTATTGCCGGCGAAAAAGATTTGGGAGATGTCTCGACCCTAGTGAATCCTGATGTAGCGGATGATTTGAAAAGCCTTACCTCCACCTAATTACGCAGAGAATGATGCTTCAACAAACCTCGAGTCTCTGCTGCCGCGCTGCGCCGAAAACAGCCGCTTAGGGCTACTTTCTCCGCTTAGGACTATTCTCTTCCCAAATAATCCTTTTTACCAATCTCCAATCCATTGTGGCGGAGAATGGCGTAGGCTGTGGTAATGTGGAAATAAAGGTTCGGCAAAAGGTAGCTCAGTAAGTATAGCAGGCCGATGAACTTTCTTTTTCTACCATGTGCAACGTAGCTGATTTTAAGCTCGTCTTTGCCGTTGATTTGTTCTGGCTGAATAGTTTGTAGGAATGAGATGGTAGTGTTGATGCGGTCACGTAACTCTGAAAAAGTTTGCTCAACATCTGGGTGAGATGGCACCGGAATTTCAGCAAGTCTTGCCGCTCCAGCCTTAACCGTGTCACAGGCGATTTGGATTTGACGCGCGAGTGGAAGCATGTCTGGGAACAGGCGAGCATTGATTAAAACGCTCGGCTCTATTTTTTTAACTTCAGCGTAGGCTTCAGCTTTTTTTAAAATTTCTGACAAATTGTTTAAATTGCGAATTGCTACCGGCACTAGAGCTTGATGGATTGAGATGGTCATGTTTAAAAAAATTAAAGTTTATGCAGGCTCAGTTGAGACTGTTGGTGGTTGGTGGTTTTGGAAATTTCAGAAATTAGATTTCTAAAAATGTCGGTTTCGTAATTGTCGTGAACGCCCTGCATCACTGAAGAGATGCGCTCCAATCCCATGCCAGTGTCAATGCAAGGTTTTGGTAATGGAATCATTTTTCCGTCCAGCTGCTTTTCAAATTGCATGAAAACCAAATTCCAAATTTCGATGAAACGATCGCCATCTTGGTTTTCACTTCCCGGTACCCCGCCAAAAATTTTTTCACCATGGTCGTAAAAAATTTCTGAACATGGCCCGCAAGGTCCAACATCGCCCATCGACCAAAAATTGTCGTCCGTTGCGATGCGAATTATTTTTTCATCCGCAAGTCCAGCGATTTTTTTCCAGTAATTTGCCGCCTCAAAGTCATTGTGGTAGACCGTCACTAAAAGCTTGTCCTTACTGATTTCGAGCTCCTTGGTTAAGAAGCTCCAAGCGTAAAAAATTGCCTCCTCCTTGAAGTAATCGCCGAAAGAAAAATTTCCCAACATTTCAAAAAAAGTGTGGTGACGAGCAGTGAATCCTACATTGTCGAGATCATTGTGCTTACCGCCAGCGCGTACACATTTTTGCGAGGTGACGGCGCGTTTAAATTTTGGAATCTCCGTGCCAGTAAAATAATTTTTAAACTGATTCATGCCGGCATTGGTGAACATCAAGGTCGGATCATTGTGTGGAATCAGCGAGCTAGATGGAATTATTTCATGTCCATTACGCGCAAAAAAATCCAAAAATTTTTGCCTGATTTGATTTGTTGTGAGCATTGTGAAGATATTATTTTTCTCTCTTATTTTCTCTGTTGCGCTCCCGCTAGAGTAATTGACTGACTTTGTCTTACCCCTCTTGGTACAGTTACAGTTCTAGAGCGTGTCTTTAAATTCATAACCCAATAGCCAAACAAATGAAGGCTATGATTATAAGATTGAAGAAAGTACTCGAAAGCTTGTCATATCTAGTTGCAA
>CANMEW010000026.1 GCA_947496905.1 Rickettsiales bacterium
GTTGTTGCCGTTACCACTAGCAGCAATTCCGTAGGATGTAGTTCCCTGAGGTGTGATGCTGCCTGAGTTTGTTACCGTTGAATTATTAGTAATACTGATACCACGTCCGGAGTTTCCGGTGGTTAAAATTACTGCACCGTTGTCGTTAGTGATTTGGTTGTACGCGCCGGTAGACTTAATTCCGTAAGCGCTAGAGGTGGCACCGGAATTTCCGGTGGTGATGATGTAAGTGTTTTTGATTTTATTTAAGGAGGAGCTGTTTCCTGACAAAGAGCTATTAATGCCGATGCTACTGGTACCAGTATTGCCGTTGGTGTTGATGTTACCTGATGTTGTGTAATCAGTTTGACCGGCGGTGAGTGTTATGGCCGGCGCTTCACTTACGAAAAAAAATAAAAAACCTAATTTCGAGAGTGTTTTTAAGAAGCGGTGATTCTTCAAAAACATCAGTTGGAGAGGGTTGAGAGTGTCAGTGTGTGGTAAGGTGGGAGAATTTAAGTTTTAGCGCAGGCTCTAAGAAACTTCCATTTTAAATTGACCATCGATGCAGGCTCCATCTTCAACAACAAGAGAATGATATTCGACATTCCCAGTAACCTTAGCTTTGCCAGAAATACTAATATTTTTTGCTTTAATAGTGCCATCAAATCTACCTCTGATACTGAGTGACTCAGCAATTATTGTTCCATCAACAAAACCACTTTCTCGCAAGATTACAGAATGACTTTTGATAGATCCGCACACCGCGCCTTCAATCTCGATTAAACCGGCACTGACCAACTCACCGTCGATCCTTAAATCTCTAGCGATGATGGTTGGGGTTGATTTTGCACTGAAATTGATCGCTTCAAACTTCCTGACAATAGCATTACTGGCATTGTCATTACTAGAGACATTCACGGGCTTAACACTACTAACTGCTGACATATTTCGAAAGTCTCTTGTCGTTAAATAAAGCTTGTCCTGCTTCAAGGAATTTTTTTGGATTTAAAGGTGTAGACCCATACCTTACTTCGTAATGTAGGTGTGGCCCAGTGCTGCGCCCACTATTTCCTTGAAGAGCAATGACCTCTCCCTGCTTAACAAATTGACCTTCTTTTACTTTAATTTCAGACAAATGTCCGTAACGAGTTGTGATGCCAAAACCGTGATCAATCACTATTGCATTCCCGTAATCACTAAACCTGCCAGCCAAAATAACTTTACCCTTCGATGGGCTAATAATTTTTTCTTTTGCCACACCTACAAAATCCAATCCATGGTGCGAAGCTACGCCCTTAGTGATTGGATCACGCCTGGAACCAAATCCACTTGAGATGTAGTAATTTTTCATCGGCTTAGAAAAAGGCAGAACATTCACCAAATTTTCTAGGACGATAAGGTAATCTATCTCATTGGTAAATTTGATTTTTTTAAAACTATCTGCTGCCGAAATAGTTTTAGATGATATTTCGATCGAAGTCTTATCGAGCAATGGGCCGCCCATTCTGTCGGTAATGCCAGCTTTTCCATTCAGAGATATTTCGCTGCCTTTGTTGTTAGAGGCTTTTTTGTGAGGCACCTTTCTTGGATTAAGTCCGGTAAGTATGATGGCGCTTTCAATTTTTTTAATTCTAGCTCGAGCGATTGACTGAATATTTGATAATTGATGATCCACATCCTTAACGCGATTCAATGTGTTTTTGTCTTTCCTAGAGAGATCTTTTTCCTCTAAATTTTTTAACCTCTCCGACTTAACTTCTTCTGATGCTTTAACGTCGTGAATACCGCCAGTTGCTGAAGATAAATATTCATTAATTTTTTCTAACTTCTCGTTAACATCACTAAACTCTTTCTCAAAAAAACTGTTTACCGATTGTAGTTTATTTATCTCGCTAGACTTCGCGCTGATGACTTCATCATATCTCAAAGATTGCATAAAGAGATTACCAACCCATGCAATAAATACTATTAACAAGGCTTGTGGGATCGGCCCTAGCGTAACACTTCTGATTTTTTCATTAGTAACAAAAAGAATGGTCCTTTTTGTAAGAACAAACTTACAAGAACGAGCCAAACTTTTCGCTACTAATACTAAGCTAGACGAGATAGTATCTGATATTTTTTTCTTCAAAAAATAACCTTTTCTCATTCAATTTTTTAATTGCGTTACGATCACTCTTGAGCTGGGTTAACTACTCAAATTTTACGTCAAATTTAGATATTTTCTTGTTCAATCTTTTTAGGACTTCGGCAGAAATATCTAACTGATCTTTGTAGAACAGCGTTTGAGAAGCCGGAATGATGATGTCCAAATCCTGCTCTTTTGAAATATCGGCAATCAAGTCTTTGATCTTGTCGTTAATTTTGCCCATACTGTCCATTGAAGCTTTTTTCAAACTATTTTGCTTCTTATCGACAAAAGTTTTTAGCTCATCAATTTTCTTTTCAAAAGCCTTGGTTTCTTTCTCGAAAGCATCTTTCGAAAGTATGTTTCTTTTGGCCTCGAGCTTCTTCTGATCAGACTCTAAGACATCTTGCTTCTTCGTTACTTCCTTTTGGTATTCATCCTGTTTTTTACTCACCTTACTCTGAATATCGCGCATCACAGCTGACTCTTTAATAATTTTTTCAACATCTAGAATTCCAACTCCGCCAGCAGTGGCATTGAGTGAAAAAAGCGCAAAAAATATGGATGTTATTAGGTACTTTTTCATAGATCTGATTTGATTGGTTAGGTTGAAGTGGTGATTGTAGTGGAGGGTTTCTGAATAGACTAAAGTTGCGAAATATCTGAAAGGCAAAAATTCGTCGGTCAACCTATTAGGAGAGAATTTTACTTTCAATAACGAATTCCTCGCGCTTGCAATTTGACGAGTCGCCACTTTAATGCCGCCGCCTCATTCAAGGCTTCCACTCCCCACATCAAACACCTCCCCCAAAATGAAAAAAAATCCTCGCCCATCCTTAAAGGAAGCGGAAGCAGCGGTAAAAACTTTAATTGCTTGGGCTGGAGACGACCCTGAACGCGAAGGCCTATTAGAAACTCCAAAGAGAGTTGCTAACGCGTACCGCGAATTTTTTGCTGGCTACGATGCTAATCCTGAAGAAATTTTGGGTAAAACTTTTGAAGAGATTGAAGGGTATGACGACATAGTTCTACTTAGAGACATGAGGATGGAGTCGCATTGCGAGCACCACATGGTGCCTTTCGTAGGCAAGGCACACATTGCTTACATTCCGAATAAAAAAGTGGTTGGAATCAGTAAAATTGCTCGCCTGTTGGACGTTTATTCTAAGCGCCTGCAAACACAAGAAACCATGACTGCGCAAATCGCAGACACAATCAATAAAGTTTTAAAGCCAAAAGGAGTTGCGGTGTTAATTGACGCCAAACATCAATGCATGACTACGCGCGGGATTCACAAAATTAACACTTCGACCATCACTAAAAGAATGATCGGCACGTTTAAAAGCGATCCCCAGATGGAGCAGAAGTTTCTGACCATGATCAACTTAAAAGAGCCGTGCTAGTCAAACAGAGTCACGGTTTAATCCTAGCGTCCACTTCAGCGGTTAGAAAAAAAATTTTGGAGGAAGTGGGTCTAAAATTCAAAGTGATCGCGCCAAATTTTGACGAAGACAAAGCCAAAAGAAAATGCTCCCTATCTCCAAAAAACTTGGCAATTTTTTTAGCACAACAGAAGGCTTTATCGATCAGCGTAAAATTCCCCAATTCTTATGTTATTGGCTCTGATCAAGTTTGTGAATTTGCGGAAAAGGAAATTTCGAAATCCAAAAATTGCGCTGAAGCAGCAAAGCAGCTTAAAAAACTTAATGACCAAATCCATTTTCAGAATAACGCCGTAGCAGTCGCACTTAATGGCAAAATTATTTTCAAAAATTTCTCACGTGTAAAATTACAAATGAGAAAAATGAGCGATGATGAAATAGACAATTACGTAAAATTCGATCAACCATTTGGCTGCGCTGGCAGTTACAAATACGAATCTCTCGGCAAACATCTTTTTGAGAAAATTTCTGGCGACTATTACTCCGTCCTTGGTCTCGCGATTCAACCCTTGCTGGCATTCTTACACAAACAAAAGCTGATCTCAATCAACTAACCTTTCATGGAATTTTTTACCTACGACATCATTTTCGGACTAGTCACACTAACATTTCTGGAAATCATCCTTGGTATCGACAACCTAATTTTTATTGCTCTTGTCGTTAACAAACTCTCTCCAAAAAATCGCAAAACTGCACGCATCTTTGGCCTATCTCTAGCGTTGGTAATTAGAATCTTAATGTTACTTACTCTGTCTTGGGTGATGACTCTGACTGACCCACTCTTTTATTTACGAGATGTCGGGTTTTCCTTCAAAGACCTACTACTAATATGCGGAGGATTATTCTTAATAGTTAAAAGCGGATTGGAAATTTTTAGCGATGTGGTGTTCGGACTAAATTCCGCGCCAAAAGAAGATGGTAAGTTTAACGCTGGAAAAACCATCATAGCGGCCATTCTGCAAATCACTTTAATCGACTTTATCTTCTCTTTTGACTCAGTCATTACCGCAATTGGCATGACTAACAACATCCCAATAATCGTAGCTGCAATTGTCATTTCTATGATTCTGATGCTACTTGCATCCGAAACCATCAGCCATTTTTTACAAACCTACCCTTCGTTAAAAATCGTCGCCCTCGCTTTCATCTTCATGGTCGGAGTAATATTGCTAAGCGACGGTCTGCACATGCACATCTCGAAAGGTTATTTGTATTTCTCACTATTTTTCACCTTGGCCGTAGAATCCCTCAATATTGCTGCGCGAAAAAGACATTAATTTCATGCTCAACGCCATCCTAACCGCACTCATTCTAACTCTAGCCTCCTGTAGCTCCAGCCCTAAAAAAGAAAGTCCGGTTATTTATTTCAGCAATGCCAGTTCAGACTTAATTAAAAATATTCAATGCAGCTGGGCAGAAAAAAATACTCTGAGCCTACCCGCATTGACGCCCGGAGACAGCCGCAGTCAGTCTTTCTACATCAATAAAAAATCAGATTTTTTTGGCTTGATTAAAACCTCTTGGACCAATGCAGAAGGTCATTCAATCGTCAAAGAATTTTACTTTCAGGAAAAAAATCTGCCGAGCATTTCTGACCACGAAACTTACAGCTACGTTCAGCTCTATCTCGATCAAGACGATCTAGAAGTGGTTAGCAGTGATGTCGCAGACCTAAGTGGCAAAACTCGTAAAATGGATTTTTTGCTGACCAAATATCGCGAGGAAGCCGCGAATACTTGCGTTCCAAATCACATACATACCTGCCCTGATCAAGCTGCCAAAACTTCTCTGATCAGAGTCCAGCCAAAAAATGACAGCTCCGTTCCGGGCTGGCTTACAAACTCTTACTAAAGGATAAATGAAAATCACCGTAATTGGCAGTGGCTATGTTGGACTGGTCTCGGGCATTTGCTTTGCGCAGCTAGGGCATGATGTCGCCTGTGTCGACAATGACGAATCAAAAATTGCTAAATTAAAATCGGGAATCATTCCAATTTTTGAACCCGGTCTCAGTGAACTTCTAAAGAAGGTTACGCAAGCAAAGAAAATCTCCTTCACCACCAATCTAAGTGATGGCTTGCTTGATTCCAGCGTTGCATTCATCGCAGTTGGAACACCGCAAGATGAAAATGGCAGCGCTGATCTTTCTTACGTTCTAGCGGCAGCAAAAGAAATCGCTCAGCTTTCAAATTCTTACAAACTTATCGTCACCAAATCCACCGTGCCAGCCGGCACCGGCGCTAAAATTAAAAAGCTGGTGAAGGAGCAAAATCCGCAACTCGATTTTTCCGTAGCATCAAATCCAGAATTTCTGCGTGAGGGCGCTGCCATTGACGACTTCATGAATCCAGACCGCATCGTCATTGGCTGCGAAGATGTTAAGTCGCAAAAAATTTTGTCAGAAATTTACGCCGACTTTCCGCCAGAAACGTTAATCGCAACCGACCTAATCACAGCCGAATTAATCAAATACGCCTCCAACTCCTTTTTGGCGACAAAAATTTCCTTCATTAATGAAATGGCTGACCTGTGCGAAATAGTTGGCGGAGACATCAAGCAACTTTCTTGCGCCATGGGATTGGACTCGCGCATTGGTAAAAAATTTTTAAATCCTGGACCAGGATTTGGTGGATCATGCTTCCCAAAGGATATCATGGCCATTCTCAATGCAGCCAAGGAAAACAACGTTGAACTGTCCCTGATCAACTCCGTAATCACCTCCAATAGTCAGCGTAAAATCAAAATGGCCGACAAAATTCTGCAGGCCTTAAATGGAGAAATTGCCGGCAAAAAAATTGCCTTACTGGGCTTGGCCTTCAAAGCAAACACCGACGACATCCGCTATTCGCCAGCAATTGTCATCGCAAAAGAATTAGCAAAAAAAGGTGCTGATGTTTCCGCAACTGATCCCGAGGCAATCGAAAATTCACGCAAAGAATTAGCCGAGTTTAAAAATATTATTTTTTTTCAAGATGTTTACGAAGCCTTAAAGGGCGCAGATCTAATTGTGATTGCAACTGAGTGGGAAAATTACCAAAAGCTCGATTTGGAAAAAGTTAAGCAGCTAACTAAATCACGAAAAATTGTCGATCTCAGAAATTTGTTTGACGCTGAAGAAATGCGCGAACAAGGTTTTGAATATTCTTACATCGGTAAAAATCCCACCAAGTCCTCGTAGCTCAGGGGATAGAGCATTGGTTTCCTAAACCATGTGCGCATGTTCGAGTCATGCCGAGGACACCACATCATCAACTCCATAAATCAAATCATGCCAAGCATCGGAAAGCTCATTAGTGGTTTCAGGGTTTTTAAAGCCACAACGTTTCAGCAAAAAAAGGACATGATCGAGCATATGATCGAGCAAGGCCAAAAGCCTTCGACGATGGTTGTTACATGCTCCGATCTCAAATTAGCGCCAGCTGAACTTGTAGCCGCTAATCCTGGAGAATTGTACATCGTTAGTAATGTTGGTGGAATAGTGCCAAAACATAATGCGGCTGGAGTTCACGGAATTTTATCAGCCATTGAATATGCCGTGAGAAATCTTGAGATTGAAAATATCATCGTGCTTGGTCATGCCAAGTGTGACAGCATCAGAATGATGATGTCAGATCAATTCTCTGCGACTACAGGCGGACTTTCTGAATCAATGAAAACTTGGCTTTCTGCTGCTAGCGAGGCTCGCGATGCCGTTAAAAAAGAATTGTCTGAAAAAAGTGAGGAAGAACAGCAAGTGTCTTGCGAGCATGAATCAATAATAATTTCGCTACGCAACCTCATGGCCTACCCCTACATCGCCGAGCGCATGACTAAGAAAAAACTCAACGTCTTTGGTTGGCATTTCGATATTGAGGCCGGCGAAATCATGGCCTTCAACCAAGATTCCAAATTTTTTGAACCAATAATTTAAGGAACCTCCCTTCGAGCTTTCTCCCTCCGTCCATTACGCCGGACAACCCTTCCCACCCAATGTCACAATTATTTGTCCAAATTCTGCTGCCGCTCGCATTGGACAAACCCTTCACCTACCTGTCTGAAATTACCGCTGAAATTGGCGATGTTGTAAAAGTTGAATTTGGCAAAAAACAAATTTGGGGAGTGGTTGTCGCCACCTCCTCCGCAGTTCCAGAAAAAATCTCTCCAGAAAAAATCAAAAAAATTTTAGAGAAAAATTCGCGCCTCAAACTAAGCGAAAACCAGTTAAAATTTATCGAAGCAATTGCCAGCTACAACCTTTCTAATCGTGGCTTGGTGCTTAGAGCATTCATCGGAATTTTAAATTCTAACAAGGTAAAAAAAGCTGTCGAGGCGCTGAAACAAGAAGTCAGGCCAGAAAATTTTCAGCTAAAAAAATTACTACCAAAACAGCATGAAATTTTTAAAGGAATTGTTGCCGCTAAAACTGCCACAAGCCTTCTCGATGGCGTAACTGGATCAGGAAAAACCGAAATTTACTTCGCCCTCATTGCAAAAATTCTGTCTGAACAAAGCGATTCACAGATTTTAATTCTACTCCCGGAAATCGCTCTAACCAGTCAACTACTACTTCGCTTCGAAGAACAGTTTAAATTTCAACCAGCTCTTTGGCATTCAAAAATTTCTCCGAAAGAAAAAAGGGAAATCTTTTACGGCATTGTTGAGGGCTCAGTCAAAGTCTTAATTGGCGCACGCTCAGCGCTACTTCTACCCTTCAAAAATTTACAATTACTCGTGGTGGATGAGGAGCACGACTCCTCCTTTAAACAGGAAGATGTTTTTAATTTTCACGCCCGCGACATGGCGATTGTGAAAGCGAAGTTAGAGAATTTTTCGGTCATTTTGTCGTCAGCAACTCCTGCGGTTGAAACTTACGCAAATGCAGCTTCCGGCAAATATCAGCATTTCATTTTGCAGCAAAGCTTTGGTCAAAAAAATGAAATTGAGTTGGTTGATTTGCGTCGAGAAAAATTGCCTTCGCACGAATTTATCTCGCAAAAATTGCGCGAAGAAATGGTTAAAAATTTTGCTGCCAACAAGCAAACTCTGCTATTTTTAAATCGTCGTGGATATGCGCCAGTTACGCTTTGCAAGGCATGCGGAAAAAAATATGAATGCGCAGATTGTGACTTTCACCTAGTGCTGCACAAATCAAAAAAGAAGTTGATTTGCCACCATTGCGGACATCACGAAAACCTTCTTCCGGAATGCAAATTCTGCGGAGTAAAGAATAGTCAAATCTCAGTTGGCATCGGTGCCGAGAAGCTTGCAGAAGAAGTTCAAACGCTCTTTCCTGAGGCAAGAATCGCATTGGTTACTAGCGACAATGTGGCTAGCTTTAGCGACGTCGATAAACTGGTGAGACAAATTTTAAATCATGAAATTGACGTCATCATTGGCACGCAGATGATCGCCAAGGGTCATGATTTTCCGGACTTAACCTTAGTTGGAATTGTTGACGCAGATTCGATGCTTTATTCGTCAGAATTGCGAGCTTTGGAGAAGGCTTACCAATTGATGCAGCAAGTAAGTGGTCGCGCTGGTAGGCGTGAAGAGGTGGGAAGAGTGATCATTCAAACTTACGATCCGCAGAATTTAATTTTTGAAAAAATTCTCCGAGGTGACAAAAAAAACTTTTACGAATTTGAAATAAAAAATCGGCAAGCGCTTGAATTGCCACCTTTCTCAAGGTTAGTAAAATTTGAGGTAAGTAGTTTTTCCGAAAGTGACGCAAAAAATTTTGCAAAAAAACTGATCCAAAATTTTCCACAAAATGAAAAAATTGAAATCTTTGGACCAGCGCCAGCTCCGCTTCAAAGGCTAAAAAATCGCCACCATTTTTTAGTGAATCTCAAGGCGCAGAAAAAAGTGAATCTGCAAAAATTAATTTTAGATGTGCTCGCTGGCTTGAATATTCCTACCTCTATTCGCCTGAGAATTGATGTTGATCCAGCATGATTATGGAACCTCTGCAAAACCATCTTTTTCGGAAATTTTACTCGCAGGTTTTTTATTTTTTAGTTGAGTGAAAAATGACGGAAGAATTTCGCAGAAATTTTGAGTAATTTTCGCTAAAAATGACGGAAGAATTTCGTAGAAATTTTGAGTAATTTTCGTCCGTTGCAAATTATTCGTCGCTAAAGAGACTGCGTCCAAAAACCCGCGAATTTGACGCAGTACCACCTCCGAACCCGCGCCAATCCTGAGTCAAAAAAAAGATTTTCCAGGCGCCTGGAAAATCTTTTTGAAAAAAACCCCTCCGTAATCGAGACTTCTAGAACCAACTTTTCCTTAATCCTGCACTTGTCAAAAGACGAACATCCCTCAACAAAAACTCCCACCAACTAGCCAACTCTCGCTACCACCATTTTATTTTTTCACTAACAACGAATGAGGTTCCTTAAGAAAAATGATTCGCCAAAGCTTCAGATGCTCATCAAGTAAAAACAGCTTGTGAATTACCATTACGATCCTTGAAATGCGCGGCTTTCCAGCCCCTTACCTACGCCCTCCAAATTCATCCAAATTAACCAAAATAAACTAACATGGCACGTCAAATTGAAATCGAAAAATACCGTAACATTGGCATCATGGCGCATATTGACGCCGGCAAAACTACTACCACTGAGCGCATTCTTTTTTACACTGGAAAGTCTCACAAAATTGGCGAAGTTCACGATGGTGCTGCCACAATGGATTGGATGGAACAAGAGCAAGAGCGCGGCATCACAATCACCTCTGCTGCCACTACATGCTTTTGGAAAGAGCACAGAATTAACATCATCGACACTCCAGGTCACGTTGACTTCACAATTGAAGTAGAGCGCTCATTGCGCGTTTTGGATGGTGCAATCTGCGTTTTTGATGCCGTTGCTGGTGTTGAGCCGCAATCTGAAACAGTCTGGCGCCAAGCTAACAAATACCGCGTTCCAAGAATGTGTTTCGTTAACAAAATGGATCGTACTGGCGCAAATTTTTATCGCTGCGTCGACATGATGAAAACAAGGCTCGGAGCTCGCGCGATTCCAGTTCAATTGCCAATTGGTGATTCTGAAGACTACGGCGGCTTGATCGATCTAATAAAAATGAAAGCCGTGGTTTGGAGAGATGCAACGATGGGTGCAGATTTTTCCTACGAAGAAATTCCGGCTGACTTACTAGAGAAATCTAAGCAATACCGCGAGCAGCTAGTTGAAGCGGCTGTAGAGCAAGATGATGTGCTGATGGAGCAATATTTAAATGGTGCAGAAATTTCTGAAGCTGACCTCAAAAGATGCATTCGCCAAGCAACAATCAGCGGTGCTTTTGTGCCAGTGTTGAATGGAACTGCTTTTAAAAATAAAGGCGTTCAAACCTTGCTAGACGCGGTTGTCGACTATTTGCCAAGTCCGAAAGACATCAAGCAAATTCCAGCTATTAATAGCAAAACTGACGAGGTGATTAACATCACTTGTGGAGACAAGCAATTTGCTGGTCTGGCATTTAAAATCATGACCGATCCTTTTGTTGGTTCATTGACTTTCGTGCGCATTTATTCTGGCACTTTGGCCGGTGGAAGTGGCGTGGTTAACACAACAAAAAATTCCAAAGAAAGAGTCGGCAGAATTTTATTGATGCATGCAAATAATCGTGAAGACATCAAAGAAGCCTACGCTGGCGACATCGTTGCCCTAGCTGGCTTGAAAGGCACAACAACTGGTGACACCCTAGTCGAAAATGACCACAATGTCATTCTTGAGCGCATGATTTTCCCTGAGCCAGTAATCGAAGTTTCTGTAGAACCAAAATCAACTGCAGATCAAGAAAAAATGGGCATCGCCTTGTCCCGTTTGGCTTCGGAAGATCCGTCTCTGCGCATTGAGTCAGACCAAGAATCTGGTCAAACAATTTTGCGCGGAATGGGTGAGTTGCATCTTGAGATCATCATCGACCGCATGAAACGCGAATTCAAAGTCGAGGCAAATATTGGTCAGCCAAAAGTTGCCTACCGCGAAACCATCACCAAAAAAGTTGAAATTGATTACGTTCACAAAAAACAATCAGGCGGTTCTGGTCAATTTGCGAAAGTCAAAATTAGCTTCGAACCGCTTCCGGCAGATGCTCCAGAAAGCTTTACTTTCGACAGCAAAGTCGTTGGTGGACGCGTTCCTAAGGAATACATTCCTGGTGTTGAGAAGGGTTTAAAATCGGCAAAAGAAACTGGATTTTTAGCTGGCTTCCCTGTTGTCAGATTAAAAACAGAATTGCTCGACGGCGCTTACCACGATGTCGATTCCAGCGTTTTAGCATTTGAAATTGCTGCTCGTAGCGCCTTCCGCGAAGCGATGGAAAAAGCTGGCGCGATCATTCTTGAGCCAATCATGAAAGTAGAAGTTGTTACTCCAGAGGACTACATGGGAGACGTAATCGGCGACATTAATTCGCGTCGTGGTCAAATCCAAAATTTGGAAGGGCGCGATGTCGCTCAAGTGATCACTGCAAAAATTCCACTTGCCGCAATGTTTGGCTACGTGAACAGCTTACGCTCACTCTCTCAAGGTCGCGCAAGTTACTCGATGGAATTTGATTCTTACGAACCAGTGCCGGCAGCGGTAGCAGAAGAAATTAAAGCTAAAAAAGCATAATTCCTGATTCGGTAAAAATAAAAAGCCCCTGAGGATACAGATCTTCAGGGGCTTTTTTGTGACTTTTTCAGAGGTTCCTTAGGATGGTCTAGGGAGTCGTTCTAATTCCTAGAAGCGTTCTGCAGTTTTTCGTAAACACTCAGAAGGCGCGATTTGTCGATTTTTGTGTAGCGCTGAGTTGTCGAAAGACTCTCATGCCCAAGCAATTCTTGGATGGTGCGCAGATCTCCGCCAGCTTCTAACAAGTGAGTCGCAAATGAATGGCGGAAGGCGTGAGGGGTAATGCTGTCAGGTAAATTCAAACCTCTCCGAACTTTTGCGATTAGCTGACTGAAGTCATTTCTGCTGTAAGACTTTCCCTTCAATCTCAAAAAAATCGGCTGATCAAAATCAATTTTGAATGGTGCCACATCCAAATATTCTTGGATTCTCTGCTTCACAATTGGCAGTAGTGGCAACATGCGCTGCTTCTTGCCTTTCCCCGTTACAATCAAAGTTTGAGCATTTTCCAAACTTTTTTTACTCACCGCCAAAGCTTCCGAAATACGCAATCCGCAACCATAAATTAATGTCAGTAATGCAACGTCGCGCTTACTGCACCATTCCTCTTTGTGAAATTTTGTAATCGTTAGGAAAATTTTTTCGATGTCAATTTGATCAACAGATCTCGGTATTGGCTTGGCGATTTTCGGAGTTTTTATTTTTCTGATTTCGCAATTTTTAACGAGTTCATTTTGATTCAAGAAGCGGAAGAGAGAGCGCAGAGCAGCGAGAGCTCTAGCGTTAGACGAGTTTTTGTGGTCAGCAAGTCTTGCAGAAAGCCATTTTCTGAAATCATGGACGGTTAGATTTTCCAAATATTCACGATTCAGAACAGCCTGCCTGTTGAAAAAAATGAAATTGAGGAAGTGGGAAATGTCGATGCGGTAGGAGCTTGAGGTGTTGATTGAATATTTTTTTTCCACCTCAAGAAAGCGAAAAAATTTTTCAATTAATGCGAGCAGTTCGGAGTCGCATTTGTAGTCGATGGTTAATGCTTCTGGCATGAAGACTAATGGAGCCTCTGAAAAACCTAGATTTTTCGAGGAATTTTTAGGAAGAAAATTTGCGAGCAGGAAAGTGTACCCTTGATGTACATGCTCGCGAGCAAATTTATCTGACGACAAAATTACCGGAAAAGATGGTTTTGCAGAGGCTCCTAATGTTTGAAGTGCCGAGTTTCGATAAAATAGAGCGCAATGCCAGCCTCATCGGCCTTTGCAATTACCTCTCCATCTCGCATTGATCCGCCGGGTGCAATGATTGCTTTAATGCCGTAAGAAGCGGCAATTTCAATATTGTCGGCAAAGGGGAAGAAGGCATCAGAGGCTAAAAATCCACCACGAGCTTTGTCTTCTTTTTTTTCTCCATCAAAAAAATTTGCTGCTTTGTCGCAGGCAATTTTGCAGGCATCAACGCGACTAGTCTGACCAGCTCCAAATCCAACTGTTTGAAAATTTTGCACCACCACAATTGCATTTGATTTGACGTGCTTGCACAGGCTCATCGCAAAAATTAATTGCTCAATTTCCGAGTCGCTTGCTGATTTTTTTGAAACCAGTTTGAGATCATTTTTTGTAATATTTTTTTGATCTAAATCTTGAATCAAAAATCCTCCCGACACGGATTTTACTTGGCTATTTTCTGTTTTTTGAAAATCAGCAATCAGCAGACGAAGATTTTTTTTTGCTGAAAAAATCGACAAGGCTTTCTCGTCGATTTCTTTGGCGATGATTACTTCAAAAAACATTTGCGAAAGCGCCAAAGCCAAGCCCTCATC
>CANMEW010000027.1 GCA_947496905.1 Rickettsiales bacterium
GCTGGTTTTTTAGCTGCTGGTTTTTTTGCAACTACAGTTTTTTTAACAACTGCTTTTTTAGCTGCTGGTTTTTTTGCAACTACAGTTTTTTTAACAACTGCTTTTTTAGCAGCTGGTTTTTTTGCAACTACAGTTTTTTTAACAACTGCTTTTTTTGCTGCTGGTTTTTTAGTGATAGCCATATTTTTTATTTTTTTTGTTAAAATTTTTACCAATAAAAATAGCAATTTCGAAGAGAATGATCAACAAACTTGCTAAAAGTATCTGACTTATGACATCAGGTGGGGTAAGGATCGCCGACATTATGAAAATAATAACAATCCAGTACCTGCGCTTCGATCTTAAATCATTGACGGACAAAAAACCAACTCTGATTAGAAAAAGCAACAAGATTGGAAATTGAAATGCGATGCCAAATCCGAACAATAAATTCTTAACAAAATTTAGGTACTCACTCACCTTTGTTTCGAGTTGAATTGAAAAATTTGATGCAGCTGTGGAGCCTTGAACCTCAAAGCTTGAGAAGAAGTTTAATGCGACCGGTAAAATAAAATAATAAGCAAAAATCGCGCCGCATAAAAATAAAAAAGGTGAGAAAAAAAAGATTAATAAAATATTTTTTCTTTCACTTTTGTACAAAGCGGGAGCGATAAAAAGATAAATTTCTGCAGCGAAAATTGGGAAAGAAAAAAACAAAGCTGAGGTGAGTGAAAGTTTTAAATAGGTCACGAAGGCTTCGCTGGGGCTGGTGTAGATCAGTTTACGATTTTGATCATTTTGAGAAATATCGATGAAGGGCTGCAGTAAAAATTCGTAAATCTTTTCTGAAAAAAAATAACAAACAGCGAATGAGATGAGAAAAAAAATTAGAGAAAAAATTATTCTCCGACGCAATTCAGAAAAATGTTCTTGCAACGTCATCATCTATTTTGCTTCGATTCTAAGCTGACAGGCTGGGCTCGGATTGCTTTGATTGTAGTCGCCAAATTTTACGCAATCATCATTCTTCACGATGTTCAAATAATTTTCTCCCACCGCCACAACTTGTCCTTTTTGCGGATTTCCATCGTCAGTTTTTTTGTCGAATAAAGAAGCTTCATCGGTTTTTAGGCTGCGATTATTTGTGTAAATTCTGTCAGTGTCAGCGAATTCAAATCCGATTTGATAAAAAGTTTTTCCACCATCTCCAAACGCAACAATACCAACCTTTTCGCCAATTTTACTTGCTGGAAAAGTGCTGCCAATTTTTACCTTCTCATCTTCCTCTCCGTCGTAATGTTCATCGAGCATTTTTGACTTTGAAAGATGTCTCCAAAAATTTGTAATTTCACCATTAGCTTGCAGATGTTTTTGCATGCGATCAGTGATTACATTGTCACCATTGCCATCGGTATTCGATTCTGTAATGCCGTAAGACACCGTTCCTTGTATGTCTCCGGGGAGGGCGTGATATTTTTGCGTGAAGGAATGCAGAGCTGTGTCATATTTTTTAATCTGCACGATGAGAGATTTTATGTCGTTTTCTTTGATAATTTTTTTGGCAAAAAGAATTCCAATCAGAGTGATGGAGGCAATGCAAATCACGATTAAAGTTTCAATTAACGTGAAGCCACTTTTGGATTTAATCAAATTTGAACTTTGTTCAAATTGGGTGCTGATCGAATTGCTACGTACAGAATGAATCTGCTCATCCGCAATAGATTCTAATTTTTGCAGAAGTTCACCTTTCTCAGCGGGATTTAGTTTGGATTTTTTGCTGTTCATAAAATTTTGTGAAAACGCTTGAATGGGTGCGGCAACTGCGCTGATGAGGAGAAGTAGATGAAGGTGAGACGAGGTGGAAGTGGAGAGGAAGGAAGGTGGTCGGGGCGGAGAGATTTGAACTCCCGACCCTCTGGTCCCAAACCAGATGCGCTAGCCAGACTGCGCTACGCCCCGAAAAGAAGTGCCCTAAAGAAGGGTTGGAAAATAAATTTTTGAAAGAAAATTTATGGAGAAGTGAAGTCGCGAGATACCTGACGCCGCCTAGATTTGAGCGGGCTTGCGCAGTAAAAAAACAACCCAACCAAAAGTCAATCATGAAAATTTTTTCTCACCAAAAAAACATCTTTCAAAATTTTCTAATTTTTTTTTCTGCGATTTTTTTCTTCAGTAGTAGATCGAGTTACTCTTGGGATGGGTACGATTACGACAATAAAATTGAAGTCGAGATTGGTCCCGGAAACCTTGTTCGCGAAGGTCTGATGATTCAATTTTACGATTCTAAAGACGACAATTACCATTCGGCAAAAGTGATTTTTATGGATGCGGTAGCGGGTGGAACTAGAATTCAGCTTCAAGATTTGGACGCAAAAAAAGAGCGCACTTTAATCATGAAGTCAGAGTAGGCGCTGTTAGCTAGCCCACCCTGAAAAACCATTTTTTTTCAATAAGACCATGTCTGTTTTGAGGATTGCTCGTAGTAAGATTTTCAGCTGTTGCGCTTGAAACTGAGCGAGGTGGAGTGATAGTATCGTCGCTATCCGCTTCATATCCTGGATTGTAGTCTTCATCTCGCCCTTCTTCTGAAATTTCCGTTGTGGTTGTTTGGCTGGAGGTTTGAATGTAAATATCAGGCTCGTAGAGGTCTCCTTGAAGAGTCTCGTCTCCATTTACTCTCTCTAGTATCACCTGTCTGTTAACTGCTTTTTCGCCACATTCTTCTAAATACTTTTTGTAATACTCTTCCGACTGCTCAACTGTCCAACCACCTTCAATGTTAGCTCTAATGGTTGCGAGATCTTGGTAATGCTTAACTAGCCCTTCAGATGTCCATCCTTGAGTCGTCCATTCTTCTGGAATTACTGCGCCGTCAGCGGCGTAATATTCAGACGAGGTTTGAGCTGTCAATCCTGCTGGAATTGCGGCAATATTGGCTTCGTAATTGGTGCAACATTCACGCAATCTGTTAGTAACTTCTAATTCATCATAGGCTTGATTGGTGTAATATTCAGCCAGCTCAACTGCATTGTAACCATGTTGGTCTGTAATAGTTACATCCGCTCCTGCCTGCAAAAGAAAATCTGTCACCTCTTTCCGACCTGCGGTAAATAGCATGCATCAAGGCTGTTTGACCAACATTGTCAGCTAGATTAACATCCGCCCCCGCATTAACAAAACATTCGACCATTTCTTTCTCTCCGCGATAGGCCGCATGCATCAGAGGTGTAAAGCCTTCCGATGGTAGGTAGAAGTCTACATCAATTGGAGTGCTAGGTGTTTTTCCTAATAAATTTCTAATATTTTCGACATTTCCGCTTCGCGCAAAATCCAATATTTGCAATGCTAGTTCGTACTCTGGATTTCCTTTAGCTACTTTTACCCATTCCTCAGGTTTCTCGTTGTGAGTGTTTTTTATCGCTATTTCTTCTGAATCAGATCTAGGAGTTTGAGATGGTGAATTTTCAGAAGATGAAGTTCTTGGTGATAAATTTGTTGGGAGAAAAGCGAATAGCGGATCCGAAATATTTCTGCGATCCGTTATTTGACCTCCTCCCGCTCTTGTCTGGCGTTCTTCCGGTCTTGGTGACGATTCTAGGCTTGTTACGGCTGATGTGCAGATTGACGAAAGAGTAGTGGATAATGAAACCACCTGCATTTCACTCGCAGTCCTATCTATCTGTCTTGGGCTACTTAATTCTGTTGGTATTGAGATTTGCGCATGCGGAGATTCCGAGCTTGGTTTTCCGACCAAAATACTTGGATTAGACGAGGGAGAGGGATCCTCACTCATATTAGCATCTTTTTCTGAGTCAGGAGTTTTTACTATTGGCGGCACTGACGATGGAGCAACAGAACTAGACATTCTCCGAAAATAAGTCTGTAAAGAAGAATTATCCCCTCTTGAAGTCTGTGATGGGGCTACATTTTGCGCCTCAGTGTTTGGAATTATTGCGGTTTCAGGAAACTTTTCCTGCAGTTTTGTCCGCAATATTTTCTCTATTTCAAAATTCCCTTGTTTTATCGCAATACCAAGGGCGGTGCGACCACCTAGAGCAGTGCGACTACTTTTGGTGCATATAACAAGATCCGCTCCTTTTTCCAAAAGAAACTCTACTGCACCTATGCGATTATTCTCTACGGCTATCATGAGAGGTGTTAGTCCATAATCATATAGAATTCTTGCGCTCGTAGTAGAGGCATCAATGTTCGCACCAGCATCCAAGAGTAATCCAAGAATTTCCACATTGCCATTTTTGGCGGCAGCCATGAGCGCGGTCCAGCCGTATTTTCCAGAAATATTGACGTCGGCTTTTTTGTCGGCTGGTAGTTCTTGTTCTGTTGGTAGCGGCAGTTCTGAAGACCGCATTTTTCGATGCGACAATCCGCCTCTTTTAGCGACATCAGCATTAACCGCCATTCTAACATCATTAAGTTGAGCGTTGTGAAGAGTTAGTAGCACGTTATCGCGATTCAAAAGACATTCTACGAGCTTAACATTGCTCTGTTGAGTAGTATGCATCAGTGCGGTCCAGCCATTTTCATCAACTACGTTAATGTTTTCTCCATCGCCATGTCGCGATCCGAATAAAATGGTTCGAATTTTCTGTACTAGAGAAGGAGGAAAATTTCCATCCACATCACACTTACTTTTTGCAAACCCGATTAATTGCGATGCAGGTGCAGTTTTATTTTTAGGCATGATTTTGGTTAAGATTGGTCTGACCAAATAATGTGGCATTTGAAGAGCTCTCCCATTTGATCGGGAGCAATGAGGCGGTTAATTGCGGAATTAATCTTGGTAATTTTTTGTGGATTTTTTGCGACTAAATTTTTTCTGCGTTCTTCGATTCCAAGCCCAAGAAAAAATTCTCTTTGAGAAATTAGCGAAGAATTTAAGTCGAAATTTTTAGCAATTTTTTCAAGAGATGAAAAGTTTACGAGTGCAGTGATGTCGGCTTCTCCGGCATTGTTTAGAACATCAATTTTCTGGTGATTTTTTACTGCTTGCAGCGTGTTGGCAAATTCATTTTCGAAGTAGCCGTAGTCAAAATTTACAGCGATTCCTCCACATTTTTTTAGAGCGGTGCAAAGCTGCTTCATAAAGCTTTCTGCCGACTCGCTATGTTCAAAAACAGACCCAAAAGGCGCCATTTGCGAGGCTTTGAACCCAATTAAATTTTCTACAAATTGGTGAGTTTTTAAGTCGAAATCAGCGAGAGAGAATTTTTTTTCTCTGTCACCTAAGATGACTCTCTCGCACCAACCAGCATCTGTTTTGACGAATTGATCGATTGGGTAGCAGTCAAAAAGTTCGTTGCTGATGAAGAAAATTTCCCCCACCTGCTGCGCTAAAAATTCCTCAAAACTTTCGAACCAATTCACCGAAAATTCTCGCAAAGTTTCTTGCTGAATTTTTTTTAAAACCTCGTTGATCTCAATGATGCTGAAGCTTGTTTGCCTTAGAAAGGCAAGGGCTTGCGGGATTTTTTTGTCAGCAAGTTTTGTAATCGAAAGCAAAATATCGTGCAACAAAGTTCCCTTTCCAGCGCCCATTTCAACCAAAGAAATTTTAGAATTTTTCGTAGAAGAAATTTGCAGCAAATAAGCGGCAATGAGCTCGCCAAAAACCTGACTTATTTCTGGTGCGGTGATGAAATCAAAATTTTCCCCGATGGGATTTTTTGTGCGGTAATAGCCGCGAGAAGGGTCGAAGAGGGCTTGGTGGATGCAGTGTGAAATTTTCACGGACGCCAGCTGAGGAAATTTTTGAGTAATTTTAACCCGACCTCACCACTTTTTTCCGGATGAAATTGCATGCCGAGAATATTTTCTTTGGCAATGATGGCGGAGAGCTTTGAGCCATATTCTACCTGCGCCAAAACATTGTTCTCATTCTGGCAAATAAAATGGTAAGAGTTGGCGAAATAAAAGTGATCTCCGTTGTTGATGCCATTCAGCGCCGCATGTTTTACTTCGGGCTTGAGGATGATTTCATTCCAGCCCATGTGAGGAATTTTTAGAGGAATTTTTAGAGGAATTTTTAACCCTGTTCCAGAAATTTTTTCTACCTTGCCACTGATGAATCCGAGTCCGACATGTTCACCATTTTCATGACCAAGAGATGCCAAAACCTGCATGCCGACGCAGATTCCGAGGAATGGTTTTTTTTCACTTAAGACCTGCTTTCTGAGTTCGGGTAAAAGACCTTCGACGGATTTCAATCCATTCATGCAATCGCCAAAAGAGCCAACGCCGGGAAGGATGATGTGGCTTGCAGATTTGAGTTCTGCTGGGTTGTTGGAGATGAGAATTTCGTTATTTGCTTTGAATAACGAGAGGGCATTGATTACGGATTCAACATTGCCAGCGCCGTAATCGAGGATGATTAGTTTCATATACCGAATCTGGGTTGAAGATACCGAACTGTTTTCATCCGAACCAAATCAGATTCGGTATTGGGGTTCCCAACAACGTGGGGCGCCGCTCGTGCGGCGTAAAAAATTTTAGGTGGCGCGCCTCAAACAAGATTTCCAATTTTTGAATTGCAGCAAGATGTGAGGAGATTTTGGATTGAGTAGTGAGTCATCGAACTCGGCTTGAGGAATGTTAGCTTCTAGATTTTCAATGAAGCGCAGTTTTGCATTTTCGGCATCGGATCCGAAGACAAAATTGACCAAAGCGTATTTTTTCTTTTTGAGATGTTCGAGACGCCAGTCATTGGCGTTTAGAGCGACCAAGAAGATGAAGGAAATTTCCAATAAAATTTTATCAGAAGCGGAGAGGAAGTGATTGAAAATGCCGAAGGAAATATTGATGACAAGTAGTGCTAAAAATTCTTGCCACATTCTGTGGTAGAGAAACCAAGCAGGTCCAAACAAAAAGGCGTAGAAAGAAAAGCCGTCTTTCAGCAAGACGATGTCTTCGATTTTTTCTTCCTTATTTTTCTTGATTAGAGCGCTGTGAAGTTTCATTTGAGGGGTGAGGGGGAGGGGGTCGTAGGTGTGCTTGAGGTGTGCGGCAAGACTACCGCACACCAGTAATTTTAAGCCTTTAGAGCTGTTTTTACTTTCTCAACAATAGAGGCAAAAGTTTCTGGCTCTCTGATTGCGAGGTCAGAAAGAATTTTGCGATCTAGATCAATTTTAGCAGTTTTTAATCCTGCAATAAATCTTGAATAGATCAGGCCATGCTCTCTAACCGCAGCATTGATGCGTTGAATCCAAAGAGCGCGGAAGTCTCTTTTTTTATTTCTACGATCGCGGTAAGCGTAGCGTAGCGCTTTTTCAACTCTTTGAATGGCGATGCGGTAGCAATTTTTTGCGCGACCACGGTAACCTTTGGCAAGTTTTAGAATTTTTTTGTGTCTAGCTCTTTTGGTGACACCTCTTTTTACACGACTCATGAATTCTCCTAAAAATTAATTTTGACCAGCTGATTTAGCGGCTGTAAGGCATTTTATGTTTCAAAACACTTGCCGTGTGACCAGGGGAAAGAACGGCGCTTTTACGTAATTTCCTGATTCGGCTCTGACTTTTTTTGTCGAGATTGTGTCTCTTGCCAGCCTGTTTGTGGAGGAGTTTTCCGGTGCCAGTGACTTTGAATCGCTTCTTAGCACTGCTGTTAGTTTTCATTTTTGGCATATTCGTTTGATTTAAATTTTAATAAGCAGAAACGCGGGTAGAAAGCCTCAGAGCGCATTGAATAGCAACGCACCCTAACCCGTGAATCAGTCGCGAACCCAGGAATGAGGCGCGACGAACAAAGTCTAGGAAAATCGAATTTCTAAAATTTTCAGAGATTGTTTTGGTGGGATCAGTAGGACTCGAACCTACGACCAAGACGTTATGAGCATCCTGCTCTAACCAACTGAGCTATGATCCCAATTGTCCCGAAGTAAGGACGAAAGGGGCGCGCAAGCTATTTGTGGCTTAGTGTTTTGCAAGGGAGAATTAGCTTGAGGATTTTGTTTTGGCGACGCCAACGAGTGCTGGGCGGATGAGGCGATCGGAAATTGAATATCCAGCCTGAATGACTTGTACTACCACTCCTTCCTCAGCATCGCTTTCAATCTGCGCAATTGCCTCGTGTAAATTGTGATCAAATTTTTGGTTTAATGGAAAAATCCTTTTCACCTGATTTTTTTCTAAAACTTTGAGCAGCTCTTTTTCGGTCATCACAATGGCATCGGCGTAATTTTTGATCGCAGGAATTTTTTCAATTTCAGCCTTTGGGGCATTTTCGCTCGCTAAGAAAAAATTTTCGACAACTACAACTAAGTCGCTGGCAAAATTAGAAATGGCGAATTTTATCGATTTCTCCATTTCTTCGCGAGACCTTCTCCTGACATTGTCTAACTCTGCTAAGCAGCGCAGTAATTTGTCATTTAAGTCTGAGTTTTTTTGCTCAAGATCAGCAATTTTTTCTGCAGAAGAGTCGGATGTTTCTACTTGGTCTGGTTGAGGATTTTCTTGCGATGGTTCTAATTTTTCCTTTTGGATTTCTGACATTTAATTTACTCCTAATTTTATATTTACGGATTGTCCCAAGGTATGAATCACATGACTCAATTTCAATAGATTGCTTTCGAACTTTCTCTTCCTAACTTCCGCGATCCCCATCGAACTTCACCTCTATACCAAAGTCCTTTGGACTCTGGTATATTTTTTTATTTTTACGCCGCACGGGCGGCGCCCCACCTTGTGGGGAACCCCAATACCGAATCTGATTTAGTTCAGATGAAAACAGTTCGGTGCTTTCAATCAGATTCGGTATAACTAAAAAATCACAAAAATGTCAGACAAAATTCTTGAGCAAGCCAATTATCTTGTGCCAATGGTTGTTGAACAAACCGCTAAAGGCGAGAGATCTTTCGACATTTATTCTCGGCTTTTGAAGGAGAGGATAATTTTTTTATCCGGCCCAGTGAATGATCAAGTGTCGTCTTTAGTCGTAGCGCAATTGCTTTTCTTGGAATCAGAAAATCCAAAAAAAGACATTTATTTTTACATTAATTCTCCCGGTGGAGTGGTGACCTCTGGCCTTGCCATGTATGACACGATGCAATATGTGCGTCCAGATGTTGCAACGCTTTGCATTGGACAGGCTGCCTCAATGGGTTCGCTACTTTTAGCTGCCGGAGCTCATGGAAAAAGATTTTGTCTGCCAAATTCCCGCATCATGATTCACCAACCTTCTGGTGGTTATCAAGGCCAAGCAACTGACATCGAAATTCACGCTCAAGAAACCCTAAGTTTGAAAAAAAGATTAAATGAAATTTACGCCAAACATACTGGGCAAAAGCTTGCAGTGATTGAGAAGGCAATGGATCGCGATAATTTTATGTCTCCAGAAAAAGCCCAAGAATTTGGGCTGATCGATGAAGTAATCGAGAAAAAAATTAGTTAGCACCAAATATAAAATTTCAAATTTATGGTAAAAAAACACGACGAAGAAAAGGAGTTATCTTGCTCGTTCTGCGGCAAAAGTCAGAATGAAGTAAAAAAATTAATCGCCGGTCCTACTGCGCTCATTTGCAACGAATGTATCGGCATTAGCATGGATATTTTGCGTGAAGAGCAAAAAAAATCCCCGCTGCATAAAATCGACAACAGCAAGCCAACTCCCAAGGACATCATTAAAATTTTGGATGAATATGTCGTTGGACAAGATCATGCAAAAAAAGTTTTGGCAGTCGCAGTTTACAATCACTACAAGCGCATTGATTCCGCGAGTTCAATGACCGCAGAATCTGTTGAGCTCAATAAGTCTAACATTCTGATGATTGGACCAACTGGCTGCGGAAAAACTTTGCTCGCACAAACTTTGGCAAAAATTTTGGACGTGCCTTTCACCATGACTGATGCCACTTCTCTAACTGAAGCTGGTTACGTCGGGGATGATGTTGAAAATATCATCGCGCGCCTTTTGCAGGCAGCAAATTACGACATCGACAAGACTCAGCGCGGAATAGTTTACATTGATGAAATCGACAAAATTGCTCGTAAATCTGAGGACAATACTCGTCGCGATATTTCTGGAGAGGGTGTTCAGCAAGGGTTGTTAAAAATTATCGAAGGCACTGTGGCGTCAGTTCCTACGCAGCCGGGCAGGAAATCTGCGCAGCAGGAATATGTTCAAATTGACACTCGCAACATTCTCTTCATTTGTGCCGGCGCTTTTTCGGGGCTTGAAAAAATTATTGTAGCTCGAGGAGTCGGCTCAACCATGGGCTTCGGTGCAGACATTCGTGAGAAAGACGACCTTACCCGCAAGGATATTTTTAACGGTGTTGAGCCGGACGATTTAATAAAATTTGGACTAATTCCGGAAATCGTTGGAAGGCTTCCAGTTGTTGCGCCACTCGAAGGTTTGAATGAGGGAGATCTAACAAGAATTTTATCGGAACCAAAAAATTCCATCGCCAAGCAATATCAAAAATTACTTAGTCTCGACAAGGTGGAATTGAATTTTGATCAAGGGGCTTTGGAGGAAATTGCGCGCAAGGCGATTGACCGCAAAACAGGCGCCAGAGGTCTTCGTGCCATTGTAGAAAATATTTTACTCGACACGATGTTTGAAGTTCCGTCGAAGAAAAATGTGAAATCCGCTCGTGTCACAAAGGATGTGGTTGTGAAAGGTGTTGATCTAGAAATCGCTTATTTAAGTGAGAGGGAAGTGGAGGAGAGGGATGGTAAAAAAATCATTGCTGCTGTTCCGCAAAAAGAAAAAAGGGCTTAAATCTGCCATAAGCTCCGTCATACCGGATAAATAGTTTTTGTTGGTTTTGTAGACTTAGAAACTGTTTATCCGGTATTCGTAATGAAGTTTCGTGCGAATTACTTCACCTCAAGAATCACCGCGCCGCCTTGTCCACCGCCGATACAAAGACTTGCCAATCCACGGTTTTTACCACGACGTTTTAGCTCGCGAAGTAAGTGAATAATTATTCTTGCGCCAGACATTCCAACTGGGTGACCAAGTGCCACGCCGCCGCCATTCACGTTTAGAATCTCAGAATTTATCTCTCCCAAAGCCTCATCCAATCCGAAATGTTTTTTGGCAAAATCTTTGCAAGCAAATGCTCGCTGACAGCCAATCACTTGAGCTGCGAAGGCTTCATTGATTTCGATCAGATTCATGTCTTTTAAGCTAAGGCCACTTTTGTCGAAAAGTTTTTTTGCAGCGAAAACTGGCCCCAACCCCATTCTGCTTGGGTCTAACCCAGCGTAAGCGAATTCACGAATGTAACCAAGAGCTTCTAACCCTAATTCTTTTGCTTTTGACTCGCGCATTAAAATTGCAAAAGCCGCACCGTCAGTAACTTGTGAAGAATTTGCGACGGTCACAGTGCCGGTAATTTTCTCGAAATAAGGTCTGAGTTTTGCGAGATCTTCAATTCGCTGACCTTTGCGGATTCCCTCATCTTCTTCGATCATGAGCGAGTTTTTTTCGTCATTGTTAAAAACTGGAATGATCTCTTCTTTAAAAATTCCTTTTGCTGTCGCTGCTTCAGCTTTTTGATGAGAGTATAGAGAAAATTCGTCTTGTTCCTCGCGAGTAATTTTAAAATCTTTCGCAACATTTTCTGCAGTGCAGCCCATGATGAGTCCAGAGATTGGATCGGTTAATCCTTGAATTAGACCAACAATTGGCGCAAGGAAGTTTGGTCGAAAAGTTGAGATCACAGCGAGCTTTTGCGATAAAGTTTTTGCCTTCATCAAATTGCCGAAAAGTGCAGTCATTTTCTTTCCGAACAAAAGCGGAATATTGCTCATCGACTCTACCCCACCCGCCAGAATAATTTCGGCCTCGCCATTTAAAATTTTTGAACAAGCGCTGGTCATTGCCTCCATGCCAGAAGCACAATTTCTGTGAACAGTGAAAGCGGGTACATGTTGTGGAATGCCAGCTTTAAGAGCGATTACACGCGCAATATTTGCTGCTTCCGCAGGCTGGGCAACATTACCAATGATTACCTCGTCAATTTCTTTTGGATCGACTTTTGAGCGAAGCAAAACTTCCTTCACGATGCGCGCACCTAGGTCGTGCGCGGTAATATTTTTTAGAGCTCCACCAGCTTTACCCATTGGTGATCTGAAGCCGGAAATAATTGCGATTCTTTCTTTCATAAATTTTTAATGATTGCGGGAAGTGGTTTGGTTGGGTGTATTTTTATTTTTAGGGCGCCTCTAAAAATTAGATTTTTTTGAGAAATTTTTAGGCATCCAAATTTTTGAGCAGGAAAGCGTACTACTCGTACGTGCTCGCGAGAAAATTTGGTAACGACAAAATTTCCAGAAAAAGCAATTTTTAGAGATGCCCTTTACGCGATATGGGTTGCGCTCCACCTTGCGAGAGAGTCCACACACTAAAGTAAGTTTTCTTTTCCGGGAAATTTTTGCGACTTGACGTCGGTGGAAAATTTTTTGACAGCAGTAGAAATTTCTGCTGCCAAATTTGCGTAATGACTAACGAATTTTGGCTTAAATTCTTGATTCATCCCAAGGAGGTCGTCAATTACTAAAACCTGCCCGTCGCACTGAGCTGAAGCTCCGATGCCGATTGTTGGAATTGAAATTGCCGCAGAAATTTCATCCGCAAGTTTTGCTGGAACAGCTTCAATCACCAAAGAAAAAGCACCCGCTTCTGCAACCATTTTTGCAGTTTCGAGAATTTCCGTGGCTGATTTTTCATCACGACCTTGGTAGCGGTAGCCGCCAATTTTTCTCACATGCTGCGGCAGAAGACCAACATGCCCCATGACATTAATTTTATTTTCTGTAAGGAATTTTACCGTCTCTACCATTTCGCGCGAAGTCTCAATTTTAATGGCATCGCAACCAGTTTCAGCAATTACTCTTTTTGCGGATTCTAAAGCTAAATCTTGAGATTTTTCGTAAGTGCCGAAAGGAAGATCGACAACAACCAGAGATTTTTTTCTTGCCTTCATCACCGCTCTACCGTGGTTGATCATCATTTCTAAAGTCACGTCGACAGTATCTGACATGCCGTAAATGGTCATTCCAAGAGAATCGCCAACTAAAATTATGTCACAAAATTCATCCAAAATTTTTGCCATTGGGAAGGTGTAAGCGGTGAGGCAAATTATTTTTTCTTGCCCTTTTTTTTGTAAAATGTCGGCAGTGGAAATCGGCATGGCGCAAGAGTTTTGAAGAGGTTGAGAAAGGGCGAAGAAGTCGAGAAAATTCTGTTGGTAATAAAAAAAATCTACGAGAAAAAGCTGGGTTTAATTCGAAGTTCGTGCCGAAATCATTTTGTAAATTTCGTGTAATTTTTAAAAAAAATGTCAGTCCAAAAAATTGGATAGGCTTAAATAAAGGCCGCAGTGACATCTGTGCCCCATGGGGCAAAATTTGTAGTCAAAAATTATCTCACCTGATCTCCAATGATTCTACTCATCGATAATTATGACAGCTTCACCTACAACCTTTACCACTACATTATTCAGGCTGGTGAAAAGGAGGTTTTGGTAAGAAGAAATGACAAAATTTCCGTTGATGAAATTCAAAAATTAAATCCGCGGGGAATTGTTTTGTCGCCAGGGCCGTGCAGTCCTAATGAAGCTGGGATTTGCTTGGAAGTAATTGAGAAACTGAAAGGAATTTTCCCAATTTTTGGCGTTTGTTTGGGACATCAGGCAATTGGTCAAGCCTTTGGTGGCAAAGTTGTAAAGACTTATCCGATGCATGGAAAGGTCAGCGAAATTTTTCACAAAAAAACTGATTTATTTTCTGGATTGCCATCGCCGTTTAAAGCCACGCGCTATCATTCACTGATCATCGAAAAAGAAACCTGCCCACAAGATTTACAAATTACCGCCGAGACAAAAGACGGCATCATCATGGGGATTGCTCACAAAAAATTTAAAATTTTTGGCGTACAATTTCATCCGGAATCCATCGCCTCTGAACATGGTCATC
>CANMEW010000028.1 GCA_947496905.1 Rickettsiales bacterium
AAAATAGTTTCTTCAAAAGATTGATCTAAAAACTCTCCTCTATTTGAACTCTTCACCTTTGGAACCTCTGAAAAACCATCTTTTCCGGAAATTTTGTCGTTAACAAATTTTTTCGCGAGCACGTACATCAAGGTACGCTTTCCTGCTCAAAAATTTGTTGCCTAAAAATTTCTCGAAAAATCCAAGTTTTTCAGAGGTTCCCTTTCTTAGAATCACCTAGTCTGGCACTGATTCAACACCACCTCAATTCTTCCTTCCCAAAATTCTTGGATCACAACATTTGGACCATGTTTTGATGGGAATTTCTTGATGATTTCTTCGTTCAAATTGCAGGGAAATTCATTGACGAAGAGACTCTCGGAAAAGTGCTCCGACATTAATTCAAATAGCTCACCAAAGTAAGAATCTTTGTAGACAAAAATTGTCGGCAAAGCTCTGTCATTATTCACAAAAAATGCCGGCTTGTGAAAAGCCTCAAATTCTTTTGAGAGATTTGCCTTGTGGTAAGAATTGATCTTAAATTTTGGCGTTAAGCTGTAATCAACATTAGTCGCAGCGGAATTCATGATGTCAGAAATATCTCCCATAATTTCACCGTCAGATTTATCGATAAAATCTTCGCGTAAATGTGGTTTAAATTTAAGAATTTTTGCGATTTCAACATAGGCGTAATGCCCGCCACGTCTGTTCCAATGCGTATCTGTTTTGTGGTAAACAATTTCTTTTTCTTTGGCTTTTTTTAAGATTGGTCGCAGGTCTAAAACTGGGAAATCGGGATATTCTTTTTTTAAAGCGCTAAGAAATTTATCAATTCGGTGAGGCTTACTTGGCTTCATGTAGCTAGGTAGAAATTCTGGATAAATCGTACTCTTGTCCGCGGCGATTACCAACAAGTAGTTAATGTTTTTGCCGCGCATTTTTTTCCAATTCTCTCCAAAAGCTTTCACGCCACGCACAACTAATTCATCACTAATTTTAGCTCTACCAACCGCATCCAAAAGAGAATTGTGGTTGTCGAAATAAAGCCATCCATCCAAGCCAATCAACGCTCTAGCATCTGGAGATTCATCAAAAATTTTATCCATTAAGTGAGAATTCGCTGACACTAAAGATTTTCTAAATCCGTAATTGTCGTTAAAAAATTTCTCAAAATTTTTTGGATATTCTTGTGCTTCGTTGAAATTTTTCGGAAGTCTTGGCTTCTCAATCGGCAATCTTTTTTCGAATAAATCCTTTACTGGCGAAAAGTGAAAAACTGAGTCGAGCGCTGGTAGCGCTAGTATCAGCGCGAATAGAGCGATTAATGGTAGATTTTTTTTCATGAGGCTAAATTAGAATGAGATGAGAGTCTAAGCTTCGATGACAGTACTGGCAAACACACCAATAAAAAATTTTCAAAATGCAAAAACTGGAAAAAATTTACGAAGGAAAGGCTAAGCAATTATTCAAAACTGCAGATGCAAATCTTTTGATCCAATATTTTAAAGATGATGCAACCGCCTTCAATGCGCAAAAAAAAGCAGTGATCGAAGGCAAGGGCATTCTAAATAATTCTATTTCTGAATTCATCATGCTGGAGCTTGCTAAGGCAGGTATTGTAACGCATTTCGTACAAAAATTAAATAACCGTGAACAGTTGATTAGGAAGGTCGAAATTATTCCGCTGGAAGTGATTGTTAGGAATATTTCAGCTGGCTCAATGGCGAAGCGTTTAGGTATTGAAGAAGGCGTGACCATGCTCGCGCCAGTTTTTGAAATATGTCTCAAAAATGATACCCTTGGAGATCCGCTGATTAATGACGATCATGCCATCAGCGTTCTTAAAGTAGTTACTAGAAATCAGCTTGATGAGCTAAAAAATTCTGCACTAAAAATTAATAAAATTTTGTGCGAAATTTTTAAAAAAATTGGAGTCATTCTCGTCGATTTTAAAATTGAATTTGGGTTTGATTCTTTGGGAAAGATTATTTTGGCTGACGAGATCAGTCCAGATAGCTGTAGGCTTTGGGATGAAAAAACTTCCGAAAAAATGGACAAGGATCGCTTCAGAAGAGATCTTGGTGGTTTAATTGAAGCCTACCAAGAGATCGCAAAAAGACTTGGCGTAAGTCCTATTAAAATTTAAAATAACGAAACATGCGACTCACAAAAAGAAGTCCCGACCAAATTCGCGAAGTAACCATTCAAGCTAATGTTAACGCCTATGCCGAAGGTTCCTGCTTAGTGAAATTCGGCAATACTCACGTTCTCTGCACAGCTTCTGTCGAAGAAAAAGTTCCGCCATTTTTACGGAATAAAGGCACGGGTTGGATCAGTGCAGAATACAACATGCTCGCGCGCTCAACTCATTCCCGCATCAATCGCGATCCATCAAAACCAAATGGTCGCAACATTGAAATTCAGCGACTAATCGGTCGTTCATTGCGCTCTGTAATTGACGTAAAAAAACTTGGAGAACGCCAAATCACTATTGATTGCGATGTCATTCAAGCCGATGGCGGAACGCGCTGCGCTTCAATTACCGGCGGATATGTTGCTCTAGCTTTAGCAATTCGTAAAATTTTGGAAAAAAACTTGATCAAGTCCGATCCCCTAACTGGCGCGATCTGCGCGGTTTCTTGTGGAATTTTTGGTGGTGAAGTACTCGCTGATTTAGACTATTCGGAAGACAGTAAATGTGAGGTCGATTGCAACTTCGTCATCAATAAAAATTTCAATTTAGTTGAGGTGCAAGGCACGGCAGAGCAGGGTGAAATGAGCTTTGAACAGCTTACAAAAATGTACGAATTTTCTAAAAAAGCCGCGGCAGAAATTTTTATCCTTCAGCAAAAAGCGATCGCTGAAAATCAATCTTCTCACTAATCCATTTAGATCTAATCATGACCACTAAAAAAGACGTAGCAAAAAATACTTCACCGAAAGCTGTAGCAAGAAGTTCGAAAGATCTCGAGGCTCTGCAATTCCACATCCAAGGGCAGCCAGGAAAAGTTGCGATGCATGCAACAAAGCCGCTAAACACTCAGCGAGATCTAGCGCTCGCCTATTCTCCCGGTGTCGCCATTCCCTGTTTAGAAATCCAAAAAAATCCTGATCTAGCTTACGACTACACTTCCAAAGGAAATTACGTTGCTGTCATTTCCAACGGAACTGCGGTGCTAGGGCTTGGAAATCTCGGAGCGCTTGCGGGCAAGCCGGTGATGGAAGGTAAGTCGGTTTTGTTCAAAAGATTTGCCGACATCGACTCTGTTGACATTGAGGTAGCAACTGAAGATGCGGACGAATTCATCAATGCTGTAAAATATTTGGGACCAACTTGGGGCGGCATTAATCTTGAAGACATCAAGGCTCCGGAGTGTTTCATCATCGAAAGTAAGCTTCGTGAAATCATGGATATTCCAGTTTTTCACGACGACCAACATGGTACTGCAATCATCTCTGCGGCTGGTATCATCAACGCTCTGCACATTTCTGGTAAAAAATTCAAAGAAATAAAAGTTGTAGTTAATGGCGCTGGAGCAGCTGGCATAGCCTGTTTGGAGCTTTTGAAAGCAATGGGTCTACCGCATGAAAATGCAATTCTCTGCGACACTAAAGGCACGATTTACAAGGGTAGAACTGAAGGAATGAATCAGTGGAAATCTGCTCATGCCGTTAACACCAAAGCTCGTACTTTGGCTGAGGCGATGAAAGGTGCTGACGTATTTTTAGGTCTGTCAGTGAGGGGTGCAGTCACCAAAGAAATGGTGAAGTCGATGGCTAAAAATCCGGTGATTTTCGCCATGGCTAATCCTGATCCAGAAATTACTCCAGAAGAAGTTCATGCAACTCGCGATGACGCCATTGTTGCCACTGGCCGCTCTGATTACGAAAACCAAGTCAATAATGTAATGGGCTTCCCTTACATTTTCCGCGGCGCACTTGATGTTCGTGCTTCGACCATCAATGAAGAAATGAAAATTGCTGCGGCCAAAGCAATTGCCGAACTCGCTCGTGAACATGTTCCTGGCGAAGTAATTAAAGCCTACGGCGGCCGTGACATGAAATTCGGCAAGCGCTACATCATCCCCACTCCATTCGACTCGCGCTTAATTCATGTGGTGCCAATGGCGGTTGCAAAAGCTGCAGTTGAAACTGGCGTTGCGCGTAAACCAATCAAAGATTGGGATGCTTACAAAAAACAACTTCAAGCGCGTCGTGATCCAACGGTGAATAGTCTCGGGGCAATTTTTGACAAATTGGAGCGTAGTCCAAAAAAAGTAATTTTTGCTGAAGGTGAGCAGCCAGAAATAATTCGCGTTGCCGCAATGTGGCGCGATTCTGGCTACGGCAAGCCAATTCTCATTGGTAAAGAAAAGCATATTTTGGCTAACATGGCTGAAGCTAATGTCAGTCGTGATGGAATTGAAATTTACAACGCTTCGATTTCTGAGGATAACAATAAATTCACCGACTATCTCTACAAAAAATTGCAGCGCGAAGGTGTTCTGCGCTCTGATTGCGCCCGCATGGTAAAAAATGACCGCAATATTTTTGCAGCATCGATGCTTGCTTGTGGACATGGCGATGCCCTCGTCACCGGACTTACTCGTGGTTACAGAAAATCTCTGACTGACGTTTGGAAAGTGATTAAAAACAAAAAAGATAAAATCGTTCTCGGTGTTTCGATGGTGATCTCCAAAGGCAGAACCATTTTCATCTCCGACACCGCCTGCTCAGAACTTTCCTCATCCGAACATTTGGCAAACATCGCTATTCAAACTGCAAAAAAAGTTAGCGACATGGGCTTTGAGCCTCGTGTTGCCTTCTTGTCATTTTCGAATTTTGGCTCGGCTTTAAAAACCGAATCGAGCCGCATTAAACATGCGGTTGAATTACTCGACGGAATGAAAGGAATTAATTTCGAGTATGACGGTGAGATGACCGCTGACGTGGCGTTAAACATGGATAAAATGTTGTGCTACCCTTTCTGTCGCCTCACCGCTCCAGCAAATATTCTAATCTGTCCAGGTCTTCACTCCGCTTCAATTGCTACAAAACTTCTCGAAGAAATTGGCAATTGCACCGTGATCGGACCAATCCTTGATGGCTTTGAAAAGTCAGTTCAAATCGTCACCATGCGCTCGTCAATCAACGACATTCTCAACATGGCGGCAATTGCCGCCGTTGGCGCTTCTTCAAAATAATTTTTCAAAAGACGGATGAGGGACATCGGAGAACTTCAGGCAGCAGGGGCTTTCGGCACTTCTCATTCACAAGTTTCTAGTGGCGGAGGAATTGCAAGTGGCGGTGGAAAGGGAATGATGCCGATTGGCGGAGAGCTTAATGTGTCGCTAGGAAGCGTAGATTCGGTATTTAAAGGCGAAGGAATTGATTCCATGTTTAGTGTTCTAGCTCCTGGTGGTGGAGTATTTAGTCAAACAATCACTGATCAAATTGCAGGAGTGGTTAATCAACACGTTACTGCGGAAGCTAAGGGTGATCAAGGAATGAAGCTAGAAAGTTTGGGACAAGGAGAGCGTGTAGCTCCGCCAAATGTACAAGGTGATCTTCAGATGAAAAAAATTGGCGTCATTGGTGGCGGTGGGGCGGAGCATTAATGAAACCTGAAGAAAAAAAATCAGAACAAAAAAACTGTGGTAACGAGGCCTGCGAATGCAGTAGTGTCGTGTCTGATGCGGCACTAAAAAATAAATCCGAAGAAAAAATCGAAGTTGTAAAAAATGAGCTTGATCCAACTCATTTTGGTGATTGGCAAGTTAATTGCCGCACGATCGATTTCTAATTTTGGTCAAACTTGTAATCTGAGAATCTCAAATTTAAGTTCCGCCGCCCTCGTCTTGGGGCTGGGTAGCAAAGTGGTAATGCAAGAGCCTGCAAAGCTTTTATCGTCGGTTCGATTCCGACCCCGGCCTCCACAATTCCCCTCAGGACTCTCACAAACGCAACGCACTCACCATCTTCACAATATCTCCCACACCAAGTCCCACCTCTTCCCGCATTACATCAATTTTATTTTGCTCGATGAATTCATCCTTCATGAACATTGCGCGAAATTTAAAATCCTGCTGATCCATCAAACCGCTCTCAAGCAAAAATTGTGTTACGGCTGAGCCAAATCCGCCAATCACGCCTTCTTCAATGGTGATTAAAATTTTGTGATTTTTTGCTAAATTTTTTACCAATTCTTTGTCGAAAGGTTTGGCGAAGCGTGCATCTGCGATGGTAATTTTTAGGCCAAATTTTTCTTCCAAAATTTTTGCTGCCTTTTCAACATTTTCTAAAATTGCTCCGTAAGAAAGCACCACAACATCCCTACCTTGCTGCATTACGCGACCTTTGCCGATTTCCAAAACCTCGTCATCAAAAAAATTAATTTCAGAATTTGCTTCGCCGCGAGGGAAGCGAAAAGCGCTTGGGCGATCATTAATTGCGTTTGCGGTGTTAACCATTTTTACCAATTCTTGCCCATCTGAAGCCGCCATCAAAACAAAATTTGGCAAGTTGATTAAGTAGGAAATGTCGAACGAACCGGCGTGAGTGGGGCCATCAGCGCCAACGAATCCGGCGCGGTCAATTGCAAAACGCACTGGTAATTTTTGGATTGCCACATCGTGAACAACTTGGTCGTAAGCGCGCTGTAAAAAAGTTGAGTAAATTGCTACGTAGGGCTTTAAGCCTTCAGTAGCAAGCCCTGCTGCAAAAGTGACCGCATGTTGTTCGGCGATGCCAACGTCAAAAATTCTTTGTGGGTGATTTTTTGTGAATACATCCAAGCCAGTACCACTAGGCATCGCGGCGGTGATTGCTAAAATTTTTTCATCCTTTTTTGCAAGCTCAGAAAGCCTTGTGCCGAAAATTTTGGAAAGGGTTGGATGGGATGGAGCAGCCTTTTCTTGCACTCCGGTTTCTGGATCAAATTTTGCTACGGCGTGGAGCCTGTCACTGCTCTGCATCACGTCAGAATAGCCACGACCTTTCTCGGTCACACAGTGAATCAAGATTGGGTCAGTTGAATGGTCGTCGCGAATATTTTTTAAAATCGGCACCAGCACATCAAGATTGTGACCGTCAATTGGGCCAATGTAGTAGAAGCCCATTTCTTCAAAAATATTGCCGCCCATCCACCAGTCCTTTGTCGCCTTTTCTAATTTGCGTGGAAAATGCGAAATTGCGTCTGGTAATTTTTCAGTAATTTTTTTGGCAACGTCGCGAATTTTTAAGTAAGATTTGGAAGCGGCGAGTCGGGAGAAGTAGTGCGACATTGCGCCAGTTGGAGGTGCAATCGACATGTCATTGTCATTTAGAATGACAATTAAACGATTGTCGTGAAAAAATTCATCTTCGAGTGCGCCCGCATTATTCATGGCTTCGAAGGCCATTCCAGCAGACATCGCACCGTCACCAATGACGGCAATTACGTGCGATTTTTCATTCTTAAATTTTTTAGCAACCGAGATGCCAAGTGCTGCGGAAATAGACGTAGAGCTGTGTCCGGCACCAAACGCATCGTAAGTGCTTTCAGATATTTTCGTGAAGCCAGACAATCCGCCCGCTTGGCGAATGCTGCTCATGCGGTCGCGGCGCCCAGTTAAAATTTTGTGCGGGTAAGCTTGGTGACCAACATCCCAAATTAATTTGTCATGTGGCGTGTCGAAGACGTAGTGGAGAGCGGTGGTGATTTCTACAACGCCAAGACCGGCACCTAAATGTCCGCCAGTTTTTGAAACGGCAGCAATGGTTTCGTAACGCAACTCGTCAGCAATTTTTTTAATTTCCGGAAGCGAAAATTTTTTTAAATCTGCTGGAATTTTTACTTGGTCGAGAAGCGGAGTTTTTGATGACATTTCTTGTGATTATTTTATAGATTTTCCAGGCGCCTGGAAAATCTTTTGTGATTAAATCCTTGTGGCTGTAGGCTCAAAAAAAAGTTTCAATAAATTAACTAATTTAAAATGACCAAAAAGCAGACATTTTTTTCCTTTCTACGCCACCTAAAACAGCTTCATTATTTTTCGATTTTGGCGGTATTTTTTTTGCAAATTTCTGCTGCAAATTCTGCCACCAGTGACTGGCATGAGAATCAAAGTAAGGGCGCAAAAACAAGATTGATCGCCAGTTTTTACAAGAGCGAACAGGGTGATGAAAAAAAATTAATCGTCGGCGTTCATTTTAAAATGGCTGCGGGATGGAAAATTTACGGTAATGATTCTGGCGGAATTGGCATGCCACCAAGCTTTGATTTTGCTGGATCTAAGAACTATTCATCTCACAAAATTTCTTGGCCGAAATCAGAAATTGGGGAAGAAAAAATAGGTAAGGAATTGATTAAATATTCCTACTACAAGGATGAGATTGTGGTTCCTGTTGAAGTTAATTTGCAAAAAAATGACCAGCCAACCGAGATTACTCTCAAGCTAGATTACGGTCTTTGCAAAGATGTCTGCGTTCCAGCTTCAGAAGTTTTTTCACTAAAAATTTCTGACGAAATTGACGTCAATGCTTTGCAAGAAATTCAGAAATTTTTTCCAAAAAAAATTACCGCAGAAAAAGTTGCTACTGCAGAAAAAATTGACGCTCCAAAAAAGAAGGCAAGTCGTTCTCTGACGCTGCTCTCAGCGATTCTGTTGGCAATATTTGGTGGCGCAATTCTGAACATCATGCCCTGCGTTTTACCGGTCTTGTCAATCAAATTAATCTCCGTTCTAGAGCATTCTGGCGCAAAAATTTCACGCATCCGTTTTGCCTTTCTGTCAACAATTTTTGGTATTTTATCCTGCTTCATTCTTTTTGCTGTTCTAGCCTCTGCAATCAAGCTAACCGGCAATTCTCTGGGTTGGGGTTTGCAGTTTCAGAATCCTTATTTTTTGATTTTTTTAATTTTGGTTTTGATGTTTTTCATCGCCAATTTGCTTGGTATTTTTGAGATTTCTTTCAATCAGATTTCCACTAATTTGCTGAATAAAAAAATCTCACAATCGGAGGCGAAGAAAAATATTTTCGTGCCAAATTTTTTGTCCGGTATTTTGGCAGTTTTACTTGCTACACCCTGCTCAGCACCGTTTCTTGGCTCAGCAATTTCCTTCGCCTTGGTAGAAAATTTCTCCGTTATTTTTTTAGTTTTTATTGGAATCGGAATTGGATTTGCTGCTCCTTACATCGCGCTGCTAATCTCGCCGCAATTGGTTTACCTTTTGCCGAAATCGGGAATGTGGATGGTGAAAGTGAAACAGTTAATGTCCGGCTTTCTGGCGGCAACGGTGCTTTGGTTAGTCTACATTCTCTCTCACAATATTGGTGCTATTCCGGCGCTGATCATTGCCGGCATCGCTACAACCATTTTACTTTGCTTCGGAATTAAATCGGTGGTTTTCAAATATTTGGCGATTCTAGCTGTTGTCATTACAGCCTTTGCGATTCCATCCGACCTAAAAAATAAAGTTGAAGTTAGGGTTGGAGCTCACGATGCAATGTGGAGAGAATTTGATGAGATTGAAATTTACCGTCAGGTCGCGAAGGGGAAGATTGTGGTTGTGGATATCACTGCTGATTGGTGTCTGACTTGCAAATTCAACAAGGCTAGAGTTTTGGAAGACAAAGAAGTTGTAGAAAAATTAAGAGACGGAAACATCGTGGCGCTGCGCGGCGACATCACCAAGCCCAACGAGGAAATCATGAATTATTTGCGCAAAAATAATCGTTTCGCCATTCCATTTAATGCGGTTTACGGACCGAATGCAAAAACCGGCTTACTCGCAAGTGAATTTCTCACCAAAAAAGAGCTGCTCGAACTAATCCAAAAAGCTTCTACACCTATTCATTTTCAAGAAGCTGAATAGGTATATTTTAAATTTTTTACGCGGCACGAGCCGCGCCCCACATTTGTGGGGAGCTCCAATACCGAATCTGATTAACGCAAAAAAACAGTTCGGTATCTTCAATCAGATTCTGTATAAATGACCGACCTCACAAAACTGACCATTCACCAAACTGTTGATGGATTAAAATCCAAAAAATTTTCAAGCCTTGAGGTAACTAATTCTTACATCAAAGCCATTGAAAATAACCGCCATCTCAATGCTTTCATCACTGATTCTTTCGACTTGGCTTTGACGCAGGCGAAAAAATCTGACGAAAAAATTTCTGCCGGTACAGCGGGTGACTTGGAAGGAATTCCGCTCGGGATAAAAGATCTTTTTTGTACCAAAAATATTCGCACAACTTGTGCTTCAAAAATGTTGGCTGATTTCGTTCCAACTTACGAATCTACTGTTACGCAAAAACTTCTTGATGCCGGCTCAGTAACGCTTGGTAAGCTTAACATGGACGAATTCGCCATGGGTTCGTCAAACACAACAAGCCATTTTGGTCCAGTCGTAAATCCATTTAAGAAAAAAAATTCTGACGAAAATTTAGTTCCGGGAGGAAGCTCTGGAGGCTCTGCTGCTGCAGTTGCAGCCAATCTTTGTTTGGGTGCGACAGGTTCGGACACTGGAGGATCAATCAGGCAGCCGGCATCTTTCACCAACACAGTGGGCGTGAAACCAACTTACGGACGCTGCTCACGTTACGGCATGATTGCCTTTGCTAGCTCACTTGATCAGGCGGGAATTTTTGCTAAAGACGTTCGTGACGCAGCGCTTTTGCAGCGCGTGATTTCTGGTTTTGATGCAAAGGACTCAACCTCAATAAACGTTGCCGTACCGCAGTTTGAGAAGCTTCTTAACTCCAACATCAAAGGTAAAAAAATTGGCATTGCTAAGGAGTACCACATTGACGGCATGCCGGAAGAAATAGACCAGCTGTGGGCTAAGGGTAAAGAAATGCTAAGAAAACGTGGCGCTGAATTGGTGGAAATTTCTCTACCTCACACCAAATATGCGCCTGCTGTTTACTACGTTGTTGCATCGGCTGAATGCTCGTCAAACCTAGCGCGCTTCGATGGTGTTCGCTACGGATTTAGAGCTGAAGGAGAAAATTTATCTCTTGATGAAATGTACGAAAAAACTCGAGCTCAAGGTTTTGGAGCTGAAGTAAAAAGAAGAATTCTAACCGGAACTTACGTGCTTTCGTCAGGTTTTTTTGACGCTTACTACAGAAAGGCGCAAAAAGTGCGCAACCTTGCAATGCAAGACTTCGTGGCGGCTTTCAAAAAAGTTGATGCGATTTTAACGCCTACAACTCCAAACGCCGCATTTCCAATTAATGCTTCAAAAAATTTTGATCCAGTGACGATGTATCTCAACGATGCCTTCACCATTCCGGCAAATTTAGCTGGACTACCAGCAATGTCCGTTCCTGCTGGTTTCGACAAAGACGGACTACCTCTCGGCCTTCACATCATCACCAATCATTTTGACGAGCAAACTATGTTTGACGTGGCTTTGGCGATTGAAGAGGAATTCAAGAACATTGCCACAGCCCTCTAAAATCAGCGTTAATTCCCTCTTAATTTATCTCGCAAAACATGTCAGAAACAATCGTAGATATTCAGAAAATTCTGAAGTCACTTCCACATCGTTACCCATTTTTATTGGTCGACAAAGTTACGCTTTTGGAGCCGAATAAAAAAGTTATTGGAATCAAAAATGTCACCTTCAACGAGCCGCATTTTTTGGGACATTTTCCAGACAAGCCAATCATGCCAGGCGTTCTCATCATTGAAGCCATGGCACAGGCTGGGGCGCTAATGGTTACTGCTGCACCAGATTTTGATGCTGACAATAAACTGGTTTATTTCATGTCGATTGAGGGCGCAAAATTTAGAAAGCCGGTGATTCCAGGTGATGTTTTGGAGTTACACATCGATGTTGTACAAAATCGTGGCAATGTCTGGAAGCTTTCTGGTATTGGAATAGTGAGTGGTCAAAAAGTTGCCGAGGCGCAATTTTCAGCAATGATTCTCGATAAAAATAAGGCGTAACAATGACTCAAAAAATTCACTCAACTGCAATCATTAGTGCGGCAGCGCAACTCGGCTCAAATGTTGAGATTGGCGCTTATTCAATCATTGGCGATGATGTCAAAATTGGCGATGGTACAATTGTGAAGTCGCATGTTGTGATTGAGGGCGATACTGAGATCGGAAAAAATAATGTGATTTTTCCTTTTGCCGCAATTGGACAAGCGCCGCAAGATCTCAAATTCAGTGGAGAAAAATCAAAAATCATCATTGGCGACAATAATAAAATTCGTGAACATGTCACGATTCATCTTGGCACTAAAGACGGCGCGATGGTTACGAAGGTTGGTAATGGCTGTTTGCTCATGGTTGGCGTGCATATTGCCCATGATTGCGTAGTTGGTAATCACGTAATTCTGGCCAATAATGTCACGCTTGCGGGGCATGTAGAAATTGGTGATCATGTGGTAATTGGCGGACTTTCTGCCCTGCATCAATTTGTTCGCGTGGGAAAGGGAGCGATGATTGGCGGCATGTCTGGAGTTGAGAATGATGTCATTCCCTACGGCACCGTGATGGGCGAACGCGCTTCTTTAGTGGGGTTAAATCTCGTCGGCATGAAGCGTCACAATATTTCGCGTGAAGAAATTCATGCTTTGCGCAATTTTTTTAAGAAAATTTTTTCCGACAAAAGCATTGCCTTTTCTGAGCGGGTTAGGGCGATTGCTCAAGAGTTCCCAAGTCAGACGGTGCAAGATGTAGCAAGTTTCGTAAAATCAGAATCGGCGCGCGCTTTTTGTCAGCCAAAAAATGGCGTCATTGTTGGTGTAGAATAATGCGCGAAATTTGTCTCGACATCGAAACAACGGGCTTAGACCCGCGAGATGGTCACAAAATTGTTGAGATTGCCTGCGTTGAATTGGTCAATAAAATTAGAAGCGGAAAAGTTTTTCACAGCTATGTTAATCCTAGGCGGGACATGCCTCAAGAGGCTTTCAGAATTCACGGAATTTCTGCAGAATTTTTACGAGACAAGCCAATTTTTGATCATATTGCTCACAAATTTTTAGACTTCATCAAGGGCGCGACGCTAGTCATTCACAATGCCGCCTTCGACACTAAATTCATCAATCACGAGTTAAAAATTCTTGGCTTGGCGACAATAGACATGAGTAACATTGTCGATACGCTTCCGATCGCTCGTAAAAAATTTCCTGGATCTCCGGCATCGCTTGATGCTTTGTGCCGAAGGTTTGGCGTCGATTTATCTCGTAGAGAAAAACACGGTGCGTTGCTTGATACAGAGCTTCTTTGCGATGTTTATGTGGAATTAATGGGTGGTGCGCAAGGCGGATTAACTTTCGAAGCGGTAACAAAAGAAGTAAAAAATTCAGAAAAAGCTGAGATAAATTTACCGGAAAATCAGACAAAAAAAACTTTACCAAAGCGCGATTTTCCCTTGTCGGAAATTGAGTTAGAAAAGCACAAAGACTTCATTCAAAAAAATTTTAAAACCAACTTTTGGCACTACTGAATATACCAAAGCCCTTTGGACTCTGGTATATTTTAAATTCTTTACGCCGCACGGGCACGCGCCCCACCTTGTGGGGAACCCCACATACCAGAGCTGAAAAGTTCAGGTTTCAAGTAGCTCTGGTATATTCATCTTGATTGAGTATAAACAGCTTTTTAAGTTGCGCGAAAATTCACGTCTCAGCACAGGATGATTCTGTCAAAATATCTCTTCATTTCAAAAATTCCCCAACCTCTCAAACTTCTAAACTTATGACCAAACAAACTTTTCAGCGCAATAAGCCGCACGTAAATATTGGTACCATTGGACACGTAGATCATGGTAAAACTACCCTAACAGCAGCTATCACTACATACCTTTCTAAAAAAGGTTT
>CANMEW010000029.1 GCA_947496905.1 Rickettsiales bacterium
AATGTGGGGCGCCGCTCGTGCGGCGTAAAAAAATAAACTGGGTTCGGCGCGAGTGGGGCGCCGCTCGTGCGGCGTAAAAAAATAAACTGGGTTCGGCGCGAGTGGGGCGCCGCTCGTGCGGCGTAATTAAAATTTAATTAATCTAATGAAGGGCAAATCTTGAATGATTTTTTTTGGAGATTTTGGCGCGCCATTTTCATCTAAAAAAATTGCCCCAAAAACTTTCTTCGCCTGCATTTTGCGCTTTTCAAATTTCATCACCTTATCAATCTGGGAGTCGATGAAGCTTTTGGTTTTTGCGCAATCGTCAGATTCATCTTTCACGAAAATTAACAAGCTGCGAAGAATAATTTTCCCCAAGGTCAATCTTTTGGTGTAAAAGTTAAAATCGGTTGATTGGTCATTAATATTTTTCCAAATAAAATCGGCGATTTTGCAATTGAGTTGTAGACTTTGAATTAAAGGTCTGGCGCCAAGTTCGAGAGAAGCAAAATTTTTTGGATTTAAATAAAAATTAATCAGCCTTTGCAGCGCGAGCCTGTTATTTTTTTCTACCTCAAATCTTGCGTAGAGAGAGAGGCGAATTTTGTCGCGAATTTTTTTTGAGTGAAAATTTTCAATCGCAAAAATTTTTTCTGCAGATTCTTTATTTTGCGATTCAACGTAAAATTCTGCGATGCCTAAACAGCCATTTTCAAAAATTAAATCAGCAGAATTTTTTTTGATCCCACAGCTTTCTATTGCCTTTAACAGAGCGGCTTTATTCCATCCGTCGAAGACGCAAATTTTCAAAAATTCGACGAGAATTTTCTGTTTAGTTTCGTCTGAATCTAGTAGCACAAAATAAAATTTAAGATTTGCGGATGGGCTTTTGCCAAAATTTTTAAAATCGTAATTCATTAAAACAAATGACCATCAGCGTAAAGCAAAGCGAAAAAATTTTACCGGTGCATAAAAGATTCGACATTGCCTTTTCGCATGGCGAAGGAGTTTACCTTTTTTCTGAGGAAAAAAAATATCTCGATTTTGGCGCTGGCATTGCTGTGAACGCACTTGGTCACTGTCATCCAAAAATGGTTGAGGCAATCACTAATCAGGCAAAAAAACTTTGGCACGTCTCCAACATTTACAACGTTAACGAACTTAACAAATACGCTGAGAAGCTAGTCGACAGTACTTTTGCCGATCGCGTTTTTTTCTGTAACTCTGGCGCCGAAAGCTTGGAATGCGTCATCAAAATGATTCGCCGCTATTTTTATTCTAAAGGTCAGCCGCAAAAAAATCGTATCATCACATTCACCGGAGCCTTTCACGGTAGAACCATCGCCACAATTTCAGCTGCAGCAAAACCAAAATATCTTGAGGGTTTCGAGCCAGCGCTACCTGGCTTCGACAATGTTGAGTTTGGAAATATTGAGATGGTAAAAAAAGCGATTGGTGAAAACACCGCGGGCATTCTGATTGAGCCAATTCAAGGCGAAGAAGGCATTAAAGTTGCCGACAAAAAATTTATTCAAGAGCTGCGCCAAATTGCTGACGAGAAAAATTTGCTGTTAGCATTCGACGAAGTGCAGTGCGGTATGGGTAGGGTAGGGCATCTTTTCGCCTATGAATATTACGGCGTGAAACCGGACATCATTGCTTCTGCAAAAGCAATTGCCGGTGGCTTTCCTTTGGGCGCTTGCCTAGCAACCGCAGAAGCTGCGAGCGGAATGACGCTTGGAGTTCACGGCACAACTTACGGTGGCAACCCACTAGCAATGGCAGTTGCTGATGCAGTGCTGGACGTAATGCTGGAAAAAGATTTCCTGGCGAATGTGAGAAAAGTTGGTGATGAGCTGAAATCTGCGCTGCAAAATCTGCAAAAAAAATTCCCAGACGTAATTGACGAAGTGCGAGGTGTTGGGTTAATGCTCGGAATTAAAATTAATCAAAAAATCGAAAGCGGCGATGTTGTAAAGAAATTCATCGAAAACGGGCTACTCACAATTCCTGCCGGCGAAAATGTAATCCGCATCCTTCCGCCGCTCATCATCACTTCCGCGCATGTAGCTGAGGCGATCAGCAAGATGGAAGCTGCTTTCAAAGCGGTCTTCTAAAATGTCGCAGAAATTCAAAATCCATTCCAAGTTTTCTCCTTCTGGCGATCAGCCGCAAGCAATAGACAAGCTAGTCCAAGGCATTAGGGAAAATAAAAAAGATCAGGTACTGCTTGGCATTACTGGCTCGGGAAAAACCTTCACGATGGCGAACATCATCGAAAAAGTGCAGCGTCCGACGATGATCATGGCGCACAATAAAACTCTGGCAGCGCAGCTCTACGGCGAGATGAAAGAATTTTTCCCCGAGAATGAAATTGGCTATTTCGTCTCTTTTTACGACTACTACCAGCCCGAAGCCTACGTTCCCAAAACCGACACCTACATCGAAAAAGACAGCGCCATCAACGAACAAATTGACCGCCTGCGTCACGTTGCAACTCGCGCACTTTTCGAGCGCCGCGACACAATCGTAATCGCTTCAGTTTCCTGCATTTACGGCATCGGTTCTCCCGAATTTTATTCAACAATGGTGCTGCGCCTGAAGGTTGGCGAAGAGATGAATCGTCAGAAACTTTTACTGCGCCTAGTGGACCTCCAATACGAGCGTAACGACATCGCCTTCGAGCGCTGTAGCTTTCGTGTGCAGGGCGATGTGATTGATGTTTTTCCTTCGCATTCCGACGAAATCGCTTGGCGCATTTCAATGTTTGGTGACGAGATCGAAGAAATTTCCGAGTTTGATCCTCTCACCGGCGAAACTTTTACCAAGCTGAATGAAATCGCTCTTTACCCCTCTTCTCACTACGTCACGCCGGCCAATACGCTGAAGGGCGCAATCTCTCAAATTAAAAAAGATCTGGCGATTCGCGTTGCTGATTTGGAGTCGAAAAATTTACTCGTTGAAGCGCAGCGCCTTAATCAGCGCACTACTTACGACATGGAAATGTTACTCACTGTCGGTAGCTGCAAAGGAATCGAAAATTATTCACGCTACTTAACTGGTCGCCCAGCTGGAGCAGCTCCACCAACATTATTTGAATATTTACCTCAAGATGCGCTGCTTTTTGTTGACGAAAGCCATGCCTCCGTTCCGCAAGTTGACGGCATGTACAAGGGCGATTTTGCGCGCAAATCAAACCTCACTGAATTTGGATTTCGTCTGCCAAGCGCACTCGACAATCGTCCGTTAAAATTTTCTGAATGGGAAAGTTACAAACCGCAAACGATCTACGTTTCAGCTACTCCGGGGAAGTACGAACTTGGCAAAACTGATGGCGAAATAATCCAACAAGTGATTCGTCCAACTGGTTTGCTTGACCCAGTTTGCGAGGTTCGCACGGCAAAAAATCAGGTCGCAGATTTGTTGAAAGAAATTCAAGCGACTACGGCTCGAGGCTTTCGAACGCTGGTCACAACTCTCACTAAAAAAATGTCGGAAGATTTGGCGGACTACCTAAACGACGCCGGAATTAAAGTGATCTACATGCATTCCGAGACCGACACGCTTGATCGCATCGAGATCATTCAAAATTTACGCTTGGGAAAATATGACTGCCTAGTTGGTGTGAACTTGCTGCGAGAAGGGCTGGACATCCCTGAATGTGCATTGATGGCAATTCTGGACGCGGATAAGGAGGGGTTTTTGCGCAACGAAACTTCGCTGATTCAAACCATTGGTAGAGCGGCGCGAAACTCGGAAAGTAAAGTTATTCTTTACGCAGACAGAGAAACGAAATCAATTAAATCGGCGCTCGAAATAACTGAGAGCCGTCGCAAAATTCAAATCGCCTACAATGAGAAGCATGGCATCACGCCGACCACAACCAAGAAATCTTTTGGCTCTGCCTTGGCGAATCTTTACACCAAAAAATCTAGTGATGGCGTGGATTTTTCATCGAAGAAAATTCCTACTGAGCGCGACATTGAGAATTTAAAAAAGGAAATGCTGGAAGCGGCGTCAAACCTTGAATTTGAAAAGGCGGTGACGATTCGGGAAGAAATAAAAAGATTAGAAATCGTGATGATGAGCTTGTGAGATTGTGGAGTAGTCGAGGGATGAACGGCAGAAAATCAGCTCTAATTTTCGTCGGTAACTTGATCAAATTTTGGGCGTTTTTGCTCACCGGGATATTCAAGCGGACCTTTTTTGCCGCAGGATGAAATGGCAAAAAAACTTAGCAAAACTAACAAGGTAAAAAATTTTTTTTTCATAAATTTATTCGACGACAATACAGTCTGCTCGCGTCTTCTTAGCCTGCGACACGTAGCGATCACAAAATTCTTCTGCCTCGATTTGATTGTAAAAATTACCCACTTGTAGGCGGTAAAAAATTCCTCTCTTTCCCAGATTTACCTCTTCAGTAAAAGGCTCTAATCCCGAAAATAAATTTGAATAAAGGCGTTTCAGCCTGCTCCAATTTTCCTCTGCAGCATTTTTAGATGTCATCGCCGCAACCTGCACCCTAACTGCGCGCTTCTTCATCGCTTTAGCTACTGGTACAGCGGCAACTCTTTCCTCACCATTGGTTTTTGTTAGTAAATCTTTTGCCGGAACAGTGCCTTTATTTTGATCGGAATAGACGACGATTTTCTGCTCTTTCACTTCAGATTTTTTTGTCGCAGAGGTAGTCGGTTTTTCACTTACAATTGCTGCAGATTCCTTGACAAGCTGAGCTTTCATTTCGGGTAATTTTGGCGGTAGAGCTGGTTCGGGAGCGTTGCGAATTTTTGCATTTTCCTGCTTCAAGGACTCTTTTTTATTGCCGAAAATGTCTTCGTAAATTGAGCGATCAATTTGCATCGAATTGCCATTGTTGGTATTTTTTTCATCCTCTAAAACTTTGATCGGACCTTCTGGCGACTTGATGGTTTCGATGTCATTATTTTTTTCTTGGTAGACAAAATAGTAAGCGCTGACGGTGATGTAGATGAAGCAGGCAATAGAAAATAAAGTGGCGCAAACAAGAAAAGTTTTTTTGATTAGGGTAGGGAAGTGGTTTTGACCGTCGTCTTTTTGGTATCCGAAATCTTCCATTACCTCATCTCCTCAAGAGCTTTGATGTTAAAAATATCTAACCCACAAGCGATGATTTTTTTGACCGCTGAAACTAAATAAATTCGGGCGTAAGTGAGTTGTAAATTTTCTTTAATGATGAATTTTAAGTCTGGGTGATCCATGCCCTTGTTCCACAGAGCGTGGAGCTCGGCAGCAAGTTCTTGCAGGTAAAAAGCGAGTCGATGTGGCTCAAAATTTTCAACCGCCATTTCGATGATGCGCGGAAAGTTAGCGAGTTTTTTGATTAAATTAATTTCGGATTCATCGCGCAAATTTTCTAAAATTTTCTCATCAATTTTCTCCGGAATTAAAATTTTTTCTGACTTTAAATTTCTTAGCACTGAGGCGCATCTGGCGTGAGCGTATTGCACGTAGAAAATTGGATTGTCTTTCGATTGCTCAATTACTTTTGCTAAATCGAAATCGAATGGAGCGTCATTTTTACGAGTGAGCATGATGAAGCGCAAAGCGTCGGCGCCGACCTCGTCGATTACTTCGCGAGCAGTAATAAAATTTCCAGAACGTTTCGACATTTTGAGTGGTTCGCCATTTTTAACGAATTTTACCATTTGGCACAAAATGACTTTGAGCTGCGCCTGACCTGATGTTAGCGCCTCAACAACTGCGGTTAATCTTTTGACGTAACCAGCATGGTCGTAACCCAAAGGCATGATAAAAATTTCTGCACCGCGCTCAAATTTACTGGCAACGTAAGCCATGTCAGCAGCGAAATAGGTGAAATTTCCGTCAGATTTTTTTACGACGCGATCTTGATCATCACCGAATTTTGTGGAATGAAAAAGTGTTTGCTCCTTCTCGTCATATCCCTCTGGCAGTAGTCCGACGCCTTTTCCAGTTTTTGGCGCTTCTAACTTGCCTTCAAAAATTAAGCCTTTTTCGCGCAAGATTTGGATGGTTTTTTCAACCTTGCCGCTGTCATGTAAATTTTCTTTTTCAGAGAAATAGCTATCATGCTTGATGCCAAGCGCCAGTAAGTCGAACTTGATCATCTCCACCATTGTATCAATGACAAAATCTCTTATTTTTGGTAGATATTTTTCTTCTGATTCAGCAAGTAAACTCTCGCCAAATTTTTCTTTCAAACTGACGCCGACACTGATCAAGTAATCTCCTGGGTAAAGCCCAGCGGGGATTTCAATATTTTTTCCGCAGGCTTCTAAATAGCGTAAGTATGATGATTTAAGAAGTGTGGCGATCTGACTTCCGGCATCGTTAATGTAGTATTCTTTTAAAACATCGTAGCCAACTTTTTGCAGAAGAGTTGCGAGAACATCGCCGTAAATTGCGCCGCGAGTGTGGCCAATGTGAATAGGTCCGGTAGGATTTGGTGATGCGTATTCGAGATTAATTTTTTTGCCATTCCCGAGATTTGGAAATTGAAAATTTTTCTCCTCGAGAAGTTGGCGGATGATGCGGGAAAAAATTTGTGGTTTAAGAAAAATATTGATGAATCCTGGTCCGGCGATTTCAAGTTTCGCGATGTCTTCATCAGCGATTGTTTCGATAATTTTTTGCGCCAATTTTCGCGGATTATTCAGCGATTCAACTGCAGAGAAATTTTTAACAACAGTCATTGCGGCGTTACAGGCTAAGTCTCCGTGAGATTTCTCTTTTGCCGGTTCAACAGTAAAATTTTTTAGATCCTTTTCCTCGATTTTAATTTGATTTTCTGCGGCAATTTTTTTTAACGCAGCCGCAAAAATTTCTTTAAAAGAGCTAAAAATATTGATCATGGAGATTGATATTTGAGTGCGTAACTGGTGGGGATTTTCATTAAAAGTAGACTCGGCTTTTCAAAATCAAAACTTAAATTTATGTCGCAGGAAGCTAGGAAAATCAACTATTCAAGCACATTTTACCTTGGTAAAAGAATTACCAAAGAATATGTAATTCCTCACTACAAAACTTTTTTAATTTCAGTTGCTCTGATGTTGGTGATTGCAGGAACTACCTCATTTCACGCTTGGCTAATCAAGCCAGCGCTTGATTCAGTCTTTGTCGACAAAAACAAAAACGCTCTGCTTTACATCCCAATCATCGTGTTGTTGGTAACGGTGGTGAAGGGATTCGCCACTTATTTCCAGCTTTTGACAATGAATGTTTTGTCGATGCGAATCATGTCCGACATGCGAGTTCGTCTTTATTCGCACCTCATTAAGTCAGACATTTCAAAGCTTCACAGCAAATCTTCGGGCGACATGATGGCCAGCGTTTTGAACGACATTGGTGGCGTTGTTGGTGTGATTAGCTCGGTAGTTAATGGATTTGTTAAACAATTTTTTACCCTCGGATCGCTAATCATTGTGATGTTCTACCAAAGTCTAGAGCTTTCCCTAGTTGCCTTCATCGGCTTCCCCCTAGCGGCTTACCCAATTTACAAGCTTGGAAAAAAGTTGCGTGGCCTCTCTTTTAAAAACCAAGAAATCGCCGGAAAATTTAACTCTCAAATGAGTGACACTCTGCAATATTCTAAGTTGGTAAAGGCTTACCATTGCGAAGATTTTGAGGTGAGAAGGATGTCGGTAATCATCGAGAGTATTTTTAAAATGGGTAAAAAAATCTCACGCATTTCTCTCGTTGCATCTCCCTTTGTTGAAAGCTTGGCGGGCATCGGCGTTGCTGGAGTAATCTGGTACGGTGGTCACCAAGTAATTACAGGGCAAACAACACCCGGCGCATTTTTTTCATTTTTTGCAGCGATGATGATGGCTTACAGACCATTGAAATCGATCTCCAGCATGAACTCAGGAATACAAATGGGTCTCGCTGCAGCGACTCGCCTCTACACTACTTTCGACGAAAAACAAACTGTGATTGACAAGCCAAATGCCGTCACGCTTACAGAAATCAAAGGCGACATTGAATTTGAAAATGTGAAATTTGGTTACGTTGAAGAAAAATTCGCGCTGAACAATGTTACATTCAGAGTTCCTGCCGGAAAAACTGTGGCGCTAGTTGGTCATTCTGGTGGCGGAAAATCTACAATCATGAGCATGATTCTGCGTTTTTATGATCCGCAATTTGGCTCAATAAAGCTTGACGGTCACGACATTCGCGACCTCACCATCAAGTCAGTTCGCAGTGCGATGTCAGTGGTGAATCAAGAGGTGATGTTGTTTGACGACACGATTCTGGAAAATATTCGCTACGGCAAAGAAGACGCAACTGAAGAGGAAATTATTAGTGCGGCGAAAATGGCCGAGGCCGACTGCTTCATCCAAGAGCTTCCAGAAAAATACCACGCTCGAGTCGGACAAAATGGCATTCGTTTGTCAGGTGGACAACGTCAGCGAATCGCGATTGCACGCGCCATTCTCTACAACGCGCCAATCCTACTTTTGGATGAGGCGACTTCTTCTCTCGATCCAATTTCAGAAAAATTAATTAAAGATGCTTTGGCAAAATTGATGAAAGGTAGAACAAGCTTGGTCATTGCGCACCGCCTTTCGACGGTAATTCATGCCAGTAAAATTATTGTGATTTCGAATGGAGAAGTGGTGGAGGAGGGTACCCACCAAGAGCTTTTGGAGAAAAACGGGGCTTACGCTAATTTGTATTTGAAGCAGTTTGAAATCACTAAAGATGAATGATGCTGAAACTTTTTAGACTCCAAAATTTTGAAAAAAATTTCCGCTTTTTCTGTCCATTCGCACTTGCCTGTTTTGCAATTTTCTTAAGTCTGGCAATTCCAGCAATCATCAATTCGCCGATCGATTACCAACAAGGTAATGCCGTGAAGATCATGTATGTGCATGTGCCGGCGGCGTGGATGTCTCTTTTAATCTACAGCTTGATGGCGATTTTTAACATCTCCGGATTCATCTGGAAGAATCCGTTTTTTTACCTCATTTCAAAGTCAATTGCGCCAATCGGATGCGTCTTTACTTTTGTTACTCTCATCACGGGAAGTATTTGGGGGAAACCTATCTGGGGCACTTGGTGGGTTTGGGACGCGCGTCTAACTTCGGTGCTGATTTTATTTTTTTTGTATCTCGGCTACATCATTTTGCTCGACTCGTTTGATGACAGAGCGAAGGGTGAAAAAATCGCGGCAATAATTTCAATTGTTGGCTTCATCAATGTGCCAATCGTGAAATTTTCAGTGGATTACTGGAACTCACTTCATCAGCCCGCAAGCATTCTGCGTTCTGGTGGCATTGCCATTCATCCTGCAATGCTTTACCCGCTTTTATTGATGTTCGGAGTTTATTTTTCTTACTTTGTTTTTCTTTCCCTTCTGCGTGTGCGGAGTGATTTGATGGTCCGTGGGAATAGACGTGATTTGACTGGAAATGCTAATTTCTAAAAATCTTAAATTTATTGCGGAGGCGCCAATTCATTTGGCGCGGAGCAATTTGATCGGCACCAATTTTAAACCCAGATCCGTCATTAGACTTCGAGAAAAATTTCGCTAAGCGTGAGCAGCTAGAAGGGAATTTTGTGAACCGAACCGTAAGCGTACCTTAGGTACGTGCGGAACGCGGAAGTGCAAAATTCCCTTCTAGCTGCCGCGGTTAGTAGAAATTTTGCCGAAGAGCAATTTGCATGAAAATGTTCCGGTTTCAAAAATGGTTTCAAAGCGCACAGGACTTATTCCAAAGCAAAACAAATTCGATCTAATGACGGATCTGGGTTAAACGGAGTTTAAAATTGATTGAATGGTGAGCCCGAGACGATTCGAACGTCCGACCCACAGCTTAGAAGGCTGTTGCTCTATCCAACTGAGCTACGGGCTCGCAAGTAATTGATTTTCTGAGGAAGTTTTGATGTGGAAAAAATCAGAAGGGGCGCGATTTCTAAAGTCGCGTCATCAAAAATCAATCACGTTAAATTCTTTACGCCGCACGGGCGGCACCACATCAATCAGATTCGGTAAAGATGCCAAACCTCATTTCTTTTTTTCTTATTATTTCGATTGCGATCATCGCCATCAGATTTTTTAGTGCGCACAATTCTTACGAAAAAATTCTGAGTTTTTACTTCATTTTCACCAACATCATTATTCTGATTTTAATCAACTCAGTAGCCAATTTTGACGGGATTCTAGACATCATCATCATCTTATTCTTACTGAAGCTCGTTGCGGTTTTATTTCTACTTTTTAACCGAAAAAAAATATGAGCTTCATTTCTCTGTTAATCTCGCTCTCAGCAGCCTTGCTTCTTCTTGTAGCGGCAATTTCTTTTTTAAGATCAAAAGACGTTTTCATCATGGCGCAAACCGTGATGATTACTAATTTTTACATCATTCCGCTACTGCTAGTTGGAATAGCGATTGACCGCTTTTCCCTCACCTCTTTCTCCAAAATTATCGCCGTAATCTTGCTAAATTTGGTGGTTACAATCTTGCTTTGTCACGCCACTTTGCGACGCGCGATGATCAATAAAATTACTCCAGACGCAGAAGAAAAATTCCCACTCCTCTAAAACCCGTTCCTGAGTCCCTAAATGCCAATCCGCAGCGAGACTCAAGGACGGTTTTAAAAAAATAATTAATGGCAGCTTCAATTAACGACAATCCAGCGCTAAGACATTTTCGAAATTTTGTCATCATTACCACGGCAATAATTTTCGTTCTTGCGCTTTGTTTTTATGTCACCGGAACCCTTGTGATCGTCATCATCAATGGCAAATGGGACATCATCAAAGCCTATTCCAAGCTTCCACTCGACAAGCAGTTCATCTACCTGTTCAAAACCCTGATCGCTTACTGGAAATTTTATTTCATTAATTCGGACAAACTCACCTCGTCTAGTTACAATGGCTTCACGATAAAACTTTGGCTAACCAGCCTTTTGCCCTACAGCCTCTTGATGCTTTTTACTTGGACATTCCGAGCGCCATTAATGGATTGGAGGCCATTCAAAAAACCGGAATCAATTCACGGTGACGCTCATTGGGCGACAATGTCCGACGTTAAAAAAATGGGTTTGCGTTCCAAGCAAGGTCTGCTTTTGGGAACCTACAACAAGAAACTTCTAATCGCTGATGGCTACCAACACGTCTTGTTATTTGCGCCAACAGGTTCTGGTAAAGGTGTGGGCTTCGTAATTCCGAATCTGCTTTTCTGGAGAGATTCAGTAATTGTTCACGACATCAAGTTAGAGAACTACGAACTCACTTCCGGCTGGAGAAGAAAGCATCTCAAGCAAAAAGTTTTTCTGTGGAATCCGGCAGACCCTGACGGCATTTCCCATTGCTACAACCCAATGGATTGGATCAGTAAGAAGCCGGGGAAAATGGTCGATGACGTGCAAAAAATTTGTAACTTCCTTTTGCCGCAACAGGAATTTTGGCAAAACGAAGCTCGTGCACTTTTGACTGGCATCATGCTTTACCTTGTTGCCGCTGAAGACAAGCCAGCAACTTTGGGTGAAGTAGTGCGCACTCTGCGCAACGACGATGTAGTCTACAATTTGGCGGTAGTTCTCGACACAATGGGTAAAAAAATTCACCCAGTGTCCTACATGAACATCGCCTCTTATTTGCAAAAGCCCGACAAAGAGCGCGGCTCCGTCACCTCAACTGCGAACTCTGCTCTTGAGCTTTGGGCAAACCCTCTAATCGACACCACAACTGCCACCAGCGATTTCAACTTGCATGAATTTAAAATTATCCCGCACACCGCTTACATTGGCCTAACTCCTGACAACATCAGTCGTCTCAAGCCGCTGATGAACATGTTCTACCAACAAGCCGCGGCCTTCTTCACTGCAAAAATGCCACAGCCTCATGAAAAATATGGTGTGCTGATGATGATGGATGAATTTCCAACCTTGGGAAAAATGGAGCAATTTTTGGCGGGCATCGCTTATTTTCGTGGTTACCGCGTGCGTTTATTTTTGATCATCCAAGACACCGAGCAGCTGAAGGGAATCTACGAGGAAAGTGGAATGAACTCATTTTTATCAAACTCGACTTTCCGCATCACTTTCGCTGCTAACAACACCTCAACGGCGAATTTGATCTCACAACTTCTCGGCAACAAAACCGCGACTCAAATTTCTTACAACAAGCCAAAATATCTCGATCTCAATCCCGGTGCACGTTCCTTGCACCTTTCCGATGTTCAGCGTGCGCTGCTTCTACCACAAGAAGTAATCCAAATGCCGCGCGAGGAACAAATTATTCTGATCGAGTCTCAGCCGCCAATTAAATCAAAAAAAATCATCTATTTCAAAGATAAATTCTTCACCTCAAAGCTCTGGCCAAAAACTAAAATTCCGAAGCAATTGCCAAACATGCCGAAATACAGCAGAAAAGGTGACAAGCCTGAAGAGGAAGTCAAAACTGATGCCAATGCCTCAACATCTGGCTCAACTGGTGAATCTGGTGCAAGTGGTGATGCCAATGCCGGAACAACAACAATTGAAGGGTAGGCATGAATGTAGTAACTCGTTTCGCTCCTTCGCCAACCGGATATTTACACATTGGTGGAGCACGTACCGCTTTGTTCAATTACCTTTTTTCCAAAAACAAAAATGGAAAATTTTTGCTTCGAATTGAAGACACTGACGAAAAAAGATCTACCGCAGAAGCAATCGATGCAATTTTACAAGGTCTTGATTGGCTTGGTTTGAAGCCAGATGAAAATTTTATTTTGCAGTCAAAAAATTTAGCTCGGCACAAGGAAGTCGCACAAAAACTTTTGGAAAAAAATCAGGCTTATTTGTGCTACACTTCAGCTGAGGAGTTAGACGAGTTGCGTCAGGCGGCGGAAAAAAAAGGAGAAGTTTTTCGTTTTAAAAGTCCGTGGCGCGACAAAATTAATTCTCAAAGTTCCGGTGCAAAACCGGTGATTAGAATCAAGGCGCCGCTTGAGGGTGAGACCATAATTCGCGATTTCGTCCAAGGTGAAATTCGCGTAAAAAATTCTGAGTTGGACGATCTAGTGATGCTGCGTTCAGACGGCACTCCGACCTACATGCTCGCTGTTGTGGCGGATGATCACGACATGGATATCACTCACGTAATTCGTGGCGACGACCATCTCACCAACGCCTTCAGGCAAAAAATAATCTACGAAGCGATGGATTGGAAAGTGCCGGAATTCGCGCATATTCCGCTGATTCACGGACATGATGGTGCAAAAATGTCGAAGCGTCACGGTGCAACTTCGGTAATCGAATACCAGCAAATGGGCTATTTGCCTGAGGCGATGCGAAATTATTTACTACGCCTTGGCTGGTCGCATGGTGACAGCGAAATTATTTCTGATGCGGAGGCGATCGAATGGTTCTCGCTAGAAAAGGTCGGAAAATCTCCTTCGCGCTTCGATTTTGCTAAGCTGAATTCGGTGAATAAACATTACATCAAAGGGAAGGGCGACGAGGAGCTTCTTGGTTTGGTCGAAAAATTTTTTGAGAAAAAAATTTCCGAAGGCGAGCGAGAAAAAATTTTGCGAGCTTTCAAATTTTTGAAAGACAAGCCAAGCACTTTGAATGAGTTGGCAGAAGCGGCGAGCGTTTACCTTGAAGGTCATCGCAGAATTTTTGATGAAGAAGCAAAAAAAATTCTCAGCGAAAAAAAATCTTTAATTGTCGATCTGCAAAAAGTTTTTGCGAACATGTCCG
>CANMEW010000030.1 GCA_947496905.1 Rickettsiales bacterium
ATTTTTTCGCGAGCACGTACATCAAGGTACGCTTTCCTGCTCAAAAATTTGTTGCCTAAAAATTTCTCGAAAAATCTAGGTTTTTCAGAGGTTCCTTAAGGGAAAAGTTGGTTTTAGAAGTCTCGATGTACAGAGAGTTTTTTTCAAAAAGATTTTCCAGGCGCCTGGAAAATCTTTTTTTTGACTCAGGATTGGCGCGGGTTCGGAGGTGGTACTGCTTCAAATTTGTGGATTTTTGGACGCAGTCGCTTTAGCGACGAATAATTTGCAACGGACGAATAATTTGCAACGGACGAAATTACTCAGAATTTCTACGAAATTCTTCCGTCATTTTTAGCGAAAATTACTCAGAATTTCTACGAAATTCTTCCGTCATTTTTCATTCGTTCAAAAAAATCTTTGAGTAAAAATCCAAGTTTTTCAGAGGTTCCCTAATTATTTTCTCCGCTCTTTTCCGCCAATTTTACTCCCTTAATTCACGAATTGTTCGCGAATTATTCTTTCCTCGAGCGAGTGATTGGGGTCGAAAAGAATTTTGAAAGCGATTGATCGATCCTCAAAAATTAGCACTTCTTTTGCATTTCTGATTTCCTTTGAATCCGCGGTAACGCTGACTGGACGGATTTGAGAATCTAAAATTTCTAATTTTATTTTGCTGTTTGCTGGCAAGAGCGCACCATGCCAATTTCTTGGGCGAAATGGACTGATTGGCGTTAAGGCTAAAATTTCAGCGCCAAATGGAATGATTGGCCCGCCAGCAGAAAAGTTGTAAGCCGTACTGCCGGCAGAAGTTGCGACTAGTACCCCATCCGCCGTTAGGCAGGAAATTCTTTCGTGACCGTTAATCTCAATTTTAATTTTTGCTGCCTGACTCGATTGACGCAAAAGCGCAATTTCATTGATTGCGATGTAGCTGTGTTTTTTGTCGTCGCAATCAAGCACATTCATGCGCAAGGGATGCAGCCTAGCTTCCTGAGCCTTGGCAATATTTTCTAAAAAATTTTCTTCAGAAAAAGAATTCATTAAGAAGCCGACCGTGCCGCAATTGATGCCGTAAATAGGTGGAGGATTTGATTCGTATTCATGCAGCAAGTGCAGCATCAAGCCATCGCCACCAACGGCAATGACGAGGTCGATGTTGGTAATTTTTTTGTGACTAGAGGTGAGGTCTGCGAAGGCGTATTTTTTGACTAAGGAGTCTTTTTTCTCGAGGGCTTCGCGATTATTTTGAGCTGCAATAATGGCAATTTTTGGTGCGTTTGGGACGGGCATTTATTTTCGCAATAATTCGTAAAGAGCAATTGAGGCGGCCACGGAGGCATTGAGGCTTTCTACTTCTTCATCAATTTCAATTTTAGCCAGAATGTCGCAATTTTTTTTCACCAATTCCCGCATGCCACTTCCCTCCGAGCCGATGATCAGAGCAATATTTTTGTAGTCCTTAATTTTAGTGAGATTGGTCGTGGCTGCAGAGTCTAGGCCGACGCACCAGTAGCCAATTTTTTTTAACTTCGCGAGCAAGTTGCTGAAATTGGTCACGATGATTAAATCAACGAGCTCAATTGCTCCAGCTGACGATTTAACGATTGTGGCATTTTCTCGCGGAGAATTGTGCTCAGAAAAAATTATTTTTTTTACACCAAAGCTTGCAGCGCTGCGAATAATGGCGCCAACATTGTGAGGGTCAGAAATTTGATCGAGGAGCAGCAGGGTAGGGAGGTTGTCGCTGTCAGCAAGCGAGGAGAGTTCCTCTAGAAGGTTGTCCTGATTTTTAGTGGTAAGTTTTGAGGCGCGTATTGCGAACCCTTGGTGAACCTGATATTTTCCAACAAGAGACTCGATTTTGCCGTCATCAACTATTTTGACTAAACTTAGGAGATTGTGGAGGGAGTTTTTTTTGAGAAAATTTTCTAGCTCAGAAACGGTGTTTTTCGTTACCAAGATTTCAAAAATTTTTCGACGTTTTTTTTGGAGGATGGTGAGAATGGGGTGCTTGCCGCAGAGCCACAAATCATTTGAATTCCCATCGCCCTGTTGAGGGCGGCGGGAATCGCTGTGACTAGAATTTTTATCTAACCTCTTTGTGTTTTGCCTTTTTGCTTTTTGATTTTGCATCAGATTTTGCTTCAACTTTTTTCTCCTCAACTTTTTCGACTTTCTCAGCAGAATTTTCAGGTTTTTCTACTTCAGCACCGACTTCAGCAGACTCCTCTTTTTTATCCGCAGATTCTTCTGAGTTTTTAGTTGGTTCAGCACTGTTGGCGTTAGTTGCTGCTTCTGGTTCCGATGGTTGCTCAGCAGGATTTTTTTCTACCTCCGCTTCCGCAGATTTTTCTTCCGGTTTTTTAAGTTCGATCAAGATTTGTATCTTGGCGTCTTTGGTGATTCTAGAATTGATTTCGTTTAATTTATCTTGGGTGAGCTGGTCTTTGATGTTGTCCTTTACCGATTCAAATGGCAGGGCTTTTGCATCGCGAACATCAGAAACTTTCACTAGATGCCAGCCAAATTTAGTCTGAACCGGATTGGAAATTTCGTCATTCTTTAAATTCACAACTACGTCAGAAATTTCTTTGATCATGTTGTCTTCGAGAACGTAGCCTAGCTCTCCGCCCTTGGTAGAGCTTTCCTGATCAATCGAATGTTTTTTTGCTAACTCAGAAAATTTAGCTGACGGTTTTTTCGACTTAAGATCTTTGAGAATTTTTTCCGCATCTTCTTTAGATTTGGTAACGAGATGTGAGATGGAATATTCTTTTTTGCCGGCAAGCTCATTGCTGAGTTCGACATATTTTTCATTTATTTTTTTGTCGCTGATCTCTTGTTTGATCAGGGAGTCGACGTAAGCCTGACGTAAAATTTTATCCTTAGCATCAGCAATTTTGTCGTTGATTTCTTTTGATTTAGAGAGGTCAGATTTTTTTGCCTCCCTGACTAATTCTTTGTCGAAATAGACTTCTTTGATCAGAATCTCGAGCACCTCTTTTGGGAGATTGTCGATCTCAGGAATTTTTATTTCTTGGTTCTGACCATCAAAAACCATGCGTAATCTTCTTTCAATTTCTGACTTAAAAATTTTTGTGTCATTTACCTTGGCCACGACAACTTCATTCAAATTATTTGAAAAATAATTTGAGGCAGCGAAGGCCGCTGCTGCAACGATCGTTGCGACAATAAAAATTTTCGTTGAGTTTTTCTTTCTTGAATAGCGTCTCATAATTTTAAATTAGGAATGATGAAGTTGGGGAAGATTTGGTGAGTGTTTAGAAGTGTTTGTAGTCTGTTTTGATCAGCAACTTGCCAATATTTTATGCCAAGCGAATTGGAGAGAATTCCGCCAGTGACGAGAACGCTACTAATGCCAAAATCATTAGCGCCCTTAATGTCGGTTTCTAACCCGTCTCCAATCGCAATTATTTTTGTACTTTTCGGATTGCCAAAAAGTTCGCAAACCATTTTGTAAACTGACGAAAATGGTTTGCCATAATAAAAAACTTTTCCGCCAATTTTTTCATATTCCATCGCCAAAGCCCCAGCGCAAATCATTTCTCGACCATCTTGCCTAACGACGATCATGTCGGGATTCACGCAGATCATTGGCAGATCAAATTTTTTTGCCTCTATTGCCTGAGGTAATTTTTCTACTAGAGTTGATGCTTCATGATCAAATCCAGTAGTGATTACAAAATCGGCCTCTGCCGCATTTTCAACTCTGGCATATTCAAGCCCGTCCAGCAAATCGAGATCCTTCTGCGGTCCGATGTACAAGTAATTTTTTCCAAAATTTTTGAAGCCATGTTCCTGATTTTTTTTGAGATCAAGGAAAGCCGCTTCGCCAGAAGTTAGGATGAAATCGTAAAAGTCAGTTGTGATGCCGAATTTTTGAAAGACTGCCGCAACTTTGCTGGCGCGGCGTGGAGCATTTGACAGAAAGCAAATTTTTTTACCTTGCTGACGCAAAAAAGAAATTGCTTCAATTGCTCCGGGATAGATGGCGCTGCCATCATGGACAACTCCCCAAACATCAAAAACAAAATAATCGTAAAGATTTGAAAGATCCTTTATTCCGGATTTAAACTCCATCACCGCTCAATCATTGATTTGGTCATCTTCGCTACGGAATCAAACTGACTTTTTTTGTATTTTATTTTCACCATGTCCCCGAGGCGTACGGAGTTAAGTTTTTCTTCATCTACGATGACCACCCAAGAAGTTTTTGGATCGATTTTGTCAGTAATGACGCCACTAACAATCACTCGTCTTTCAATTTCACTTTGATGGGTAATTGGATTTTCAGTTTCGTATTGACCAGTTACCTCGAATTTATCTCCGTGCTTAATGCCATCAAGTGAGCCAAGTGAAATTTTAAAAATTACTTTTTTACCAAAGCTACGTTTCTCGAGAATGTAACCTTTTTTGGCGAAGGCATTTTTTATTGCGACTTGCACCTCATCCACTGCATCTGCTCCAGCCTTACGCACTAAACCATCATCGCGTTCAACTCCCTTGACCTGCTCTCCACCAATTTGTAGAGATCCAAGGCTGAGCCCACCTTTTTGCTGCACATTTTCAGTACGAACTTTTTTGCCAGAAAATTCAATTGCCTCAACAACCGCTAGCGATGGAAGTTCGTAAATTTTTAGATTTCCTGCAGTGCTTGCAGTGTAGGTGAATTTTGGAGGAACGGAAACAACATTGAAATTTCGCGGATCGACGTAAGTGCTGCCACTGGAATATTTGCTGATGAAGTCAGCGTTGGAGATGGTTCCAGAAATTGCATATTCAGCCACCTGCGGACCTTTGTAGGAGCCAGTTTTGTTCATTTCCGCTAGAGCAATTTCTTTTTGTAATTTTGTTGCAGCTTTGCGATCGACCAACTCAGCGAGGCGGTTTTGCGCCAAAACATTTTCAACATTATTAGCGATTGTATTGCCGAGCTGGGACTGAAGTGCAACTTGGTTGTCATTTTCATCCAAGGCGAATACGACAACTTTTGGAGACTTGCCTTCAAGGCTTTCCTTGCTTGGCATGAATTCAGTTTTTGTTAAAAACTGTTTTTGATATTTGTCGAAATGTTTGATTGTTGGGGCACAGGCTACGAGCAACAATAGAAGGAGTAGAGATAAGATTTTCACAGTATTTTTTTTAATTGATGATGCCGATGATTTTTAAAATTCCGTCCTTCGTAATTTTTTCTTCGAAGGATTTTAGAGCTGCAGAATAAGATTCTTTTTCGCTAATGCTGGAGCTGCCAGTGACCTCCACCGAGTTGCTCGCCACTACTTTTCCATCTGCTAAATTTTCAAAATCTACTTCCAGTTTCGTCATGAAAGCACTGTAGATTTCATTACTTCTGCTACTCGATTTTATTTTGATTACTACTTGATTTGGATCAGAGTTGTTGCGGTTTGGAGAGGTTTTGATTTTTTCTTTATTTAAGCTGCTGCGAATGATTTGAGCGATTTCTTTTGGAGAATTTATTTCGAAATAAAATTCGATTTTGTCAGAAATTTTTTCGAATTGATTTTGAAAATTAGCGATGCGCACTAATTTTTCTTTTAAGTTTACATCCTCTCCCGCGCCAGCAAGGATACGGCTTTTCAGCTCTAACTCTTTTTCTAAATCAAGAATTTTTATTAAAGAATTTCTTTTCTGAATTGGATTTTTCCCAGCAGAATTTTTTTCCAAGTCATTAATTTTCCTCTCTAAAAATCCCACTCTCTCCTTCTGATCATTCACGAAAGGTGCTCTCTCAATTTTCACTTCTACGAAAAATCTTTGTCCGAACTTGTCGCTTTTTGTAACTTGAAAATTAGTGAAGCTAATTTTTTCGACACTCTGCCTTACTTGCTGACGCATCTCCTCATTTACACTGGCCTGATTTTCTTCACGAAGCAAACTCGACTCTGATGAAATACTAACCATTAAACGCGATGCTGCATCGGCGAGGGCGTATTTTGTTGCTTCCTCGAGAGTGTAGCCTTCGGCAACGCCGTACAAATTGGAGGCGTTATTTTGTTTTGGCGCGATGTACCAAGTAGGAGTGTCGGAAGGTTGAGTTTGATTAGTGGTGCAGGCAGAAAGAAGCAGCGCAAAGATGAGTGCTAAAGAGTTCTTATTCATCTAACTCTTTGAAAATATCTTTATTGTTGCTGCCGCTAGAGTTGATGCGGTCTGATGCGGCTGAGGCTTTGCCAGTTTTTTTTGATTCTTCGCTCATCCAAGAGCTGCAAGAGGCAAGGAGAATAATCGAGGAAAGAAGGATTATTTTTTTGATCATCATGTGGAGAGTTATTTGGTATTTTAGGAGGTTCCTTTACTGATGGGGACGAGAGGTTTTTCAAGGAACCTCTGAAAAACCATCCTTTTCGGAAATTTTGTCGTTACCAAATTTTCTCGCGAGCACGTACATCAGAGTACGCTTTCCTGCTCAAAAATTTGTTGCCTAAAAATTTCTCGAAAAATTTAGGTTTTTCAGAGGTTCCTTAAGCCTCTCGCCTGCTTGAATTTGGTGGGGAAATTAGTTACTTTTTGCAGCCTTAGTTTCTCTCTCTTTTTCTAATTCAGAGAATAGTTCTTTCGAAGCCTCCTGGCTTTTGTCAATATTGTCGCGACTCAATTTTGACTTACTCAGACTAGCCTCAAAAGTTTTTTGACTGTTTGTCAAAAATTTGCTGTAATCTTCATTTTTCAAGACCATGTGAACGTAAAGAGTTCCGTCCTCACTCTTGAAAATATTAAGTCTTTTAACGCCAGAAAGTGGTAAATTTTTTACAACTTCCTTGGTTGCTTGAGCAAAAAATTCCTCAACATCATCATTCTCGTTAACCTTTGCTGACCTTAGGGAATCCTTGGTGATTCTGCTGATTTCAGATTGAATTGTTGCGGCAATATTTCCTTTCGCATCAAGCTCTGCTTTTGGAAGTTGGAATTTAATTCCACCTTTTGAAGGGCTAGAAATTCCAACGGCAGCAACTCCATCTGGAACAGATGGGTCAAGTACCCAAGCAGGTAAATTGGAGAGGTCGCCTTTGTTAGCATTGATGGTTGAAGTTGCTTCTTTTTTTGCGCAGGCAAAAGAAAGAATCAGAGCAGTCACCGACAAAGTGACAAGAATTCTATTTTTCATTTGGTTTGATTTTAGAGGTTGTGGGGCAGGGTTAGAGCGGGGGTTAGAACAGCGTTGGAGCTGACTTTTTAGAGAATTATTTTTGAAAAATAGCAACTCAAACGAAATTTTAACTTTGATCAAAAATAAATTTTTCGTAAGCATCATTTAAAATGCGGGCGATTTTTCTGCTTTTTCCATCAGCAATTATTTTTCCATTAATCTTTGCAACTGGGCGCAAAATAAGGCTGGAGCTGGTAAGAAAAACTTCTTTTGCCGTAAGCATTTCTTCAACAGAAAAATTTCTCTCAACAACTTTAATGCCTTTTTCTTGTGCGAGAGTAATCAAGCGATTACGTGTCATGCCGCACAGAATAAGGTTGTCCGCGCCTTTAGTTACCAAATGGCCATCTGCATCTACAATAAAAACATTGGCGAAAGAGGCTTCGGTTACGATTTTATCTCGCACAAAAATGACGTCATCAGCGCCGGAATCTTTAGCTTTTTGATTCATTAATGTTGAGGCCAAGAGGCTGACAGTTTTAATGTCGCACCTGAGCCAGCGGATGTCTTCATGAGTTGTTACGGAAAAGCCTCTCTCGAATTCTTCAGCAGAAACTTTTTTTCTTGGTGAAACCGTGGCGCTGATTGTTGGTTTTAAATTTTTTGGACAAGAGGGTATGCGGCTTGTTTGACCGCGCGTAATCTGCATGTAACAAGTTCCGCCAGACATTTCATTGCGTGAAAAAAGCTCAAGCTGAATCTTTTTTAACTCGTCCCTGACAAAGGAATGCTCAATTTTTATTTCGCGTAAACTTCTAAATAGGCGCTCCAGATGAGCATCGCCATCAATCAATTTTCCATTTTCAAACAAAGTAACTTCGTAAACTCCATCTGCAAATTGGAAGCCGCGATCTTCAATGTGAATGAGGCATTTTTCGTGCGGTAAAAACTCTCCGTTTAAGTAGCTGATTCGATTCATGTTTTTTAATTTTAGAGTTCCATTGCGGCAGAAAGGGCGGCAAGCCTTGCGATTGTTGAATAAATCGCTGAAATTTTTTCCTTCTCCTCGCCAAGATTAATCTGACTCTCACTCAAATTTTGCAGATCAAAAAAACTCGCTCCCGCTGCATTTAAACTAATTTTTTCATCACGAGTTTCGTTGACGCGAAAAAGATTTCCCACCACTTCGCCGCCAATCATGTAGATCATTGGCTCCGCAATTTTGTCATTAATTTTATCCACTGTCTTAATCCCCTCCTGAATCAAGACCTGACTAGTTTGCACGGAGCCTTTGAGCATGCTCATTTTATTGCGCTCTTTCTTGTTAATTTCCAAAACTTCTTGTCCTGAAAAAACTGGCCACACCGCTATTCCGTAGGTTCCATTGTCAGCCTTAATGTAACAGTAAGGTTTTTCGCTGATGCCATATTTTTGATGCTTCTCATCTAAGATTTTTATTAGCGCATCAACATGTTCAGCTAAAGATTCTAATCCCTTTTTCTCTTTGAAATTTACTCCATCACAAACGCGATGTATTGAAGAAATAAGCCAAGGATCAATGTCTAAAATTCGTGCCAATTCCTCAGCTAGCTTGTTGTAAATGTTGAAGTGGTGAGACTTTGTGCGACTGTGCCAGCCTAGATTTTTTGAAGGAATAATGGGGGTTGCAACATTCTCAAAAATTTCCGGAATGCCATCGGTGAGGTCGTTATTTAGAATGATTACATCTGGCTCAAAATTATTAATTACGACAATTTTGTCAGATTTTTTTACCAGGGGATGTAGCGTGATGGAACCTTTATTTTCTAGGGAAAATACGGTTTTTTCTTTTATTTCAGGAATCAGTGTTCCAATCAGAAACTCTCGTTTGTCAGAAATAATTTCCTGCAAATTTAAAATATTTTCTAGGTAGCGAAGATTGCGGGTGTGATTTTCTGGAATGATTAAAATTTTTTTTGCGGCAGGAAAATTTTTACAAAAAAATTCATCAGCAATTTTTTTTGCTATTTTCTTCGAAGGATCGGAAAGGTTATTAAAGCCGGCGGGGAAGCAGTTTGTATCGACGGGCGCAATTTTAATTCCGGAGTGTCGGAGGTCGACAGAATTATAAAAAAGCGCCGGTGTTTTTGAAAAATTTTCTGCAAAAAAATCCTCAATTTTCTGACGGTTTTCTACGATTTTCTGCGACAGAATTTTGGTGATTTGCGACATTAGTTTGTGAAATTTGCAGCGTAGGATTTTTTCTTTGGAGATGAAATGTTTGGTTCGTAAATTTCATATTCAAAATTTCGGCTCTTGGCAAAATTTATTGCTGATTCTTTGTTGGAAAATTTGAAGCGAAGTTGTGAAGAAGTGTCATCTGCAGAGATCCATCCCATTACCGGATTTATTGATCTCTCATTAGTTTTTGAGATTGGCTCCAACAGCCATTTTGTAGTATTTTTTTTACCAGATTGCATGGCTGACTTTGTTGGCTTGTAAATCCTAAATTTCATTTGTCTGAGAATGTTGATTAAGAGTCGTAGTAAATTTGATTATTTTTTTCGTAAATATCTCGTCATTCCAATTAAACTTTTACGTGTCGCGATTATTGACACTGTAAGGCAAGATGGTGTAGAGCATGCAGGCTATTTAGCTTTCTTAAGTATTCTTTCCCTTTTTCCTTTTTTGATTTTTTTGATTTCAATCATCGGATTTTTTGGGGCGTCAGATGCAGGTGCTGCAGCCATTCACATGATTTTATCTTCAGCGCCAAAAGAAGTATCGGAAGCTTTGCTGCCGCGCATCAATGAAATAATTTCTGGTCCACCGCAAAGTTTTTTAACCATTGCCATCATTGGCGTTATTTGGACGGCATCTTCTTCGGTAGAAGGATGTCGCACAATTTTAAATCGCGCTTACCGCGTCGAATTTCCTCCGCCCTACCTCTGGCGCCGCTTCATCAGCATTTTGGAATTTTTCGTGATTATTTTTTCCATCGTCATCGGGATCATTCTTTTCATTTTCACGCCGATGATTTTGAAGGAGCTGGAGGTTGGTCTTCACTTCAAGCTCTACATCGATTACGACCTTTTCTACATCAGGCATTTGGCAATTTTTCTGCTATTGTCTTGTGCTACTTCCTTGCTTTATTACGCATTGCCAAGTGCTAAACAAAAAATTACTCAAACCGTGCCGGGATCAATATTGGTGGTGATTCTATGGGTGAGCTTGGAAAAAATATTTTCATTTTATTTAGAAAATTTTCACCAATTCAGCTTAGTTTACGGATCACTCGCTGGGATAATAGTGTCGCTAATGTTTTTTTATTTAATCAGTCTGGTTTTTATTTTTGGCGCCGAATTCAACTACCATTTTCATCGCACCTATCAAGTGTTTTTAAGGGTAAAGGAACCTCTGAAAAACCTGGATTTTTCGAGAAATTTTTAGGCAACAAATTTTTGAGCAGGAAAGCGTACATTGATGTACGTGCTCGCGAAAAAATTTCCGGAAAAGATGGTTTTTCAGAGGTTCCTAAAGTAGTCGCCTTCAGAGACCCTCCTTATCGTCTGTTAGTTCGTAGAGTCTCCTCCACTTCCGCCGCTTCTACCAGTAGAGTCTCCTCCGCTTCCGCCGCTTCTACCAGTAGAGTCTCCTCCGCTTCCACCAGTAGACTCTCCTCCACTTTCCTCAACACCCTTACCTTGGCTGCCACCATCTCTAATTTTATCTTTAGCTTTGCCGCCAAGTTTTTTAGACGCGCCAGCGGCACGCTTTGAAGCTGTGCCAGCTGCACCGGCGACTTTCTTGATCATGGCTAAGGCGTTAGAGTCGCTGCTTGGTAACTTGGTTCCGCCAATCAAGCTGGCAGTGATGCCGGGTATTTCATCCATGAATTTGTAGAGCAGATACATCACCAAAGCACCCCTCATTATTGTGAATATTTTTGCCTTAACCTTCTCGTTACCACCCTTGAATAGGTCGTACAAAATTGGAATGCTGATTCCGAATAATTCTAAGCCTGGAGCTGAGCTAAATTTGTCGACATTCAACAAGCAGGCTAGGCTGTTATCTACTGGGTCCACCATCATTCCCTTCTTTTTATCGCAGTCTTCGGCAGAAGTTACTACTTCCCCTCCCTCAGCTTTTAGTACCGGATTGCCATTTGCGTCTTGGCAGCACTCATTGCAATCCAGAACTTTTTTATCTCCGACAAAAGTCGCATCTCCAATGAAAGCCCTATCCATTACGGTAATGAAAATTGCGATGTAAGCGAAGAGTATCATCGGCTGAAAGCAGAAGCTGATGAGCTCTTTGAGCCATGAGGCAAAAATGCTTTTAGTTTTTTCGAATAGCAGCAAAGGGATGATTATTGGCGAGACGAAAACCATGATGATGATTGACATGGCTGAGGCGAGGAAGATGTGCAGCGCTCGGATAGTGGCGGAAATAAAAAAGAAACCAAAGGCCATTGCCGACAGGGCGAAGTAAATGCCGATTGATCCGGTGAACATTCCAGCAAGAATTAGGCGGGCAATGTTGGCTACGGGACTTTCTGGGCCGAACCCTAAATAGCGCATCATTTTGCAATCTAACGTATCCCACAGGGCTAAATATTCTTTGCCGGCAGGATAGGTGCTAAAAGAAGTCGTGCTGCCGTCAGAGAGTGTAATTTCTCCGAATTGGCAGCCATCTCTTTTGAGAGAATCGCTACTGACATCAATTTTGAAAACCATCCGTGAAAATTCTGATGAGGCGCTGTAGACACCATCGAAAAACATTGTCTGCCACGCGTCTCCTGTAGCGAAGTAAAGCACCAATCCAATTTTTAGCATGTAAACTAGGATATCTTTCTTCTCCCTGATGTCATTTTTTCCCATCAAAATATTCATGCCGTAAAGCGTGACAGAGAGCGTCAATACCAGCTTCACAATAGTCTGAAGAGTGTCCTGTATTGTGGTAAAAAATGATCTCGCATTTACCTGAGTACCTTTTTTTTGGAAAAAATTTCCCTCTGTGTAATAGTCACTTTTTTGACAGACTCCGGCAGCGTCAGGTGCTTCATCAATGTCTGAGCATTTACTGTGGCCGGCGCGATTGTAGAAAAGATTTTCCATCGTCTCCTTCACGCATTGAGCAATCGGAGTGCTAAAATGTTTTTGATGAGCGAAGGCGGAGTTGTTTTGAGCGGAATCGCCAATGAAGTCGAAGCAGGCCTGAGCAAAATATGGGGACTCTAATTCGCTGCGATAATTGTAATCCTTGTCAGAAGTTTTTGTGCAGTGAGTGAGATGTTGGCAGTAGTTACGACACTTTCCTGCCTTTTTGTTGTAGGTACAATCTACGTTTCTGATCTCGCTTTTATCGGCGCAATCACCCTTTGTAACTTGTTCCGCGGTAATATATTTCCAATAACCATCTCCATCTGTTACATCTTCCGTTTTTTCATCTTTTTGATTGTAGAAAAACCCATCTCGGTAATATTCGCAAAATTGCGAACCGCCGCCAATGGAAAAATTGTAAGGGCAGAGGCTGTAAGTTTTTGCGCAGGTGTAGTTGTTTTCGGAGTCGATAGTGTAGGTTTCGAATGTGATGCCATTCAAAGTGCATTTAGTTCCTGCTTTGCAGAATTTTTGATACAGAGTTGATTCGTTGATGAGAGCGCCATCATTGTACGAATATTCATACTGAATACAGATATACTCTTTACTCCTTGCGACGCAGCAAGCATAGGCTCTTTGCATGTCTTCGGTTTTGACGCCGCTAGGAGGCGTTTGTAGGTATCTTTTGCAGTCGTAATTGCCAGCTGCCGTGCCTTTGAGGTAATATTTTTGTCGAGGATATTTTTCATAAGTATTATCGCCAGTTTGAGCTGGCCCAGATGTTGGGTCTCTACAAAACCTATCTTCCGGATTTTCCCCATTTAGGTCTTCATCGATGTTATCTTCGACCTCAATTCCACCTTTTGCTAGTTGGCGCTGACATGTTTCTGTGCAGGTAGAATTGCTTGGGTTTTTGCACGCAGTCTCGCAGTCAGTTCTATTCTCACCTTTAGCATCAATGGCATATGTTGCTGCATTTGGCCTTACCCAATCAGAGCCGCAAATTTGTGTTTGGCTGTAGACGTCATTCGCAATTTTGTTTTCTATTGCTAACGCAGCAGTGAATACCGCATATGGAGCGGATACCGAAACCATCGCAACTGCGCACGCCTTATCATTTTTAGCTTTTTTAAGGGATTTAAGAAAATCCTTAGCATCTTGAAGTGGAGTTGGATGTGACAGTGTCGGCGGAGGTGGGCTTAGACATTTATCCCGCATGAATTTCAGAGCAAGTTTGGCTGCTGCGTAGAGTGTTGCGAATTCTGCTATGCAGACAGAATTACTGCCCTCGAAATTTGCATCTCTGCCAGGAAGCGATACTTCCTGATTTCCTAGCGGTCCAAGATCCACAATTTGTTCTTCAAGAAACGTGATAGGATTATCTCCATCATGATATCCGGTAATTACGTTAGCATCGCAGGCGCGAATTCTTCCTACTCCGTACCCCCTGTTTTC
>CANMEW010000031.1 GCA_947496905.1 Rickettsiales bacterium
AGCCTCTTGGCATAATTTCTCCTTAAAAATTGATGGATTAAAATTAGCCAGCAAAAGTGAAAACTTAAGCTGGGATTTCATCAATTTGAGGAGGGAGAGAGTGTCTTAAAAAATGGGGGCATTGCCATTCCGTCGATATGATTCAATGTAATCATCGCAGCTTTCGTTACGTTGATGATCGCTTGCTGATAGGCCCATAAATCAGCTCTCTTGGTTTTGTTTCTTGTCTCCATTGGAGAAATTAATTCGTTTCTTTGCGCAGCAAGTTGGTGAGTTTCCCTCGCTGATTTTAGAGCCTCGGATATGGCAGTTTTAGCATCTCCATCAGGAAGAAGGTCTAGCGCTGAGGTTAGGTGAGCTACTATCTCACTTGATCTTTGAGGTATTGTCTCATCTACATCATAAATGGCTTTTCTGTCATCTTTACTAACGATGCCTTTTGATTTTAGATCATTTTTTACCTGAACAACGAATTGATTAAATTGCTGCGCTCCAAGGCTGCTCTCGTCCACATATCTAGGACGGTTTGCTGAACAACATCCATCGCATCTTCAACATCCTGACCTTGCAAACGTGACAACAAAACCTCTTCGAGCAAGGCGTGAGATGAAACATGTCGACCCTGACCTTTCGACATAATTGTTGGGGCGCGCTCTTTGCCAAAAGTTAATACGCATTTTAATACATCAGCTTCCTCACCTGCAGTTCCAGTCGCCAATCTGTGCGGCGACCTCAATTCAAATCCCATTGTTTGACCAAGAACTTTTCTTTTGCCTGGTGTTGCCATGCCAAAAATATGAGATTCTGAACCTCCTGAATTTTTGGACTCTTCTGATTCGCCGGAAGGAGACCTCGATTTCGCTGGCGCAGCGCTTTGCAGAATCACATCAATATCAGCAGTCGAACTAACATTTTCTGGAGGCAATCCTAAGGTTCCTAAAGTTTCTAATACTTGGTCACGATCCAGATGTTGATTTTGTCCTGATGGATTATTTCTCATGGTTAAAAAACTATAAATTTTTAAAACAAAGAACTCGCACCACACCAGATAAATCAAGCTTTGATGCGGTTAGTTGAAATTTTTTTGCGGAGAAAATTTCGATTATTTCTTCTTGCTGGTCACGACCAATTTCTAAAATTATTGTGCCATTTTCTTTTAAAAAATCCCTCACCTCTGCGGCAATTCTGCGATAAAAATCTAGACCATCTATCCCGCCATCAAGCGCTGTTCTTGGCTCGTAGAGCCTTACCTCCGGCTCTAAATCTTCAATTTCTGCCGTTGCGATGTAGGGCGGATTGGAAATTACTAGATCGAATTTTTCTCCAACTACTTGTGCAAAAAGATCAGATCTGAGCAATTTCAAACGCTCAGAGACTTGATGAAGCTGCGCGTTTTTTTTACAAACATCTAGAGCCTTCTCACTGATATCGACACCGATTCCATCCGCCATTTCGTAGAGTCTAGCTAGTGTGACAATCAAGCATCCGGAACCAACTCCGACTTCTAAAATTTTTAGCTTTCGCTTCTTGTCAGGAAAATTTTCTGTGACGAATTCAATCAAACTTTCTGAGTCAGGGCGCGGGTCAAGAACGTCGCCATTAACAAAAAAATCCTCACCAAAAAATTCTCTCTTACCAATTATTTGCGAAGTTGGTACGCGCTTTGCTCTACGTGCAACTAGCTCAAAAAATTCATCTTGTTGCGCCGCGCCTAATTCGAGATCTGGATTAAAAATTATTTTTTCTTTGGAGCAGGAAAGAATTTGTGTCATAAAAATTACAGCATCTAAGCGAGCACTGCCTACAACGGCTTCATTCAGAATTTTATTAGCCCGCACCAATGCTTCAGAAATTTTCATCGCGCCGATTTTAAAATTTCTGCATTGAGGTTTCTTACCGCAACCGCCTCCCCATCTGGATGATCCCACACGTAGGAAATAACCGACAGAAAATCTGCTCCCGCCCGAACCAATGAAGAACAGTTTTGATCAGTAATGCCGCCAATCGCCACGATTGGTAAATTTATTAATTCTGCACACCATTCAAGAATTTCTACACTAGGAGTGGCTCGCGCTTTTTTGGTTTTACTAGGAAAAAATGCACCGAATGAAAGGTAGTCAGCACCTTCTTCTCCTGCGCACATGGCTAGATCGCGAGAATCGTAACAGCTAGCACCAATCACAAAATTTTTAGGAGATTTTGTTCTCGCAATTTTTATTGATCCATCTTCCGCGCCTAGATGGACGCCATTCGCGCCAACATCAAGTGCAATGTCTAAAAAATCATTGAGCAAAAATAGGCAATTATTTGCCTGACAAATTTCTTTTAACTGATGGGAAATTTTGGTAATTTCTTGATTGGAATAATTTTTTAAGCGTAGCTGAAAAGCTGGCACTAACCCTGTTTTCAAGGCCGCATCGAGCCTCTTGGAAAAATTTTCTAGTTCAATTCGTGGTGGAGAAATCAGGTAAATTTTTGTCATTGTACCGAATCTGATTGAAGGAACCGAACTTTTTTATCTAAATTAAATCAGATTCGGCGGTATGGGGTTCCAAACAAGCGTGTGGCGCGGCTCATGCCGCGTAAAAACAAAACTTGGTTCCACCCCCGCGAATGCGGGGCGCTGTCATGTCCGCGTAAAAAATTACAGACTATTTGAAAGTAGATAGGATGCGAACCTGAGAGACAAGCCATTAACCAGTCCAGATGAGAAAGTGACGCAATAAATTGTGATGATCAAAAACCAAAAAGAGATGAGGTAAAACTGATATTTTTTAAATCCTAAATTCATCTCTGAAATCGGCGCCACTTCTAATTTTGCATCAGCATGTTTTGGAGAAAAAAACGATCCGATTAATTTTATTGCCAAATTGATTTGGACGAAATTTGAAAGAATTAATACAATGATCAAAAAGGCTTCAAAACCAAGTGAGAGGCTGGAGTAGGCAAGATACCAATTGGCGAAAAATAGAATTGTGAGTGGAAAGGCGGCGATGGAAAAAATTAAAAATTTTAGTGGCAGGGCGAGAAGAAAATGACTGTGACGAACTAGCCAAATTTTATTGATGGAGGAGCTGGCAAAATGGCGCTTCAGGAAGGTTCCGAAAATGAAAATAAATAAATTTACCAAGCTGAAATTCAGTAAATAAAAAAACAGAGCTTGCAGTGATTCAATGGTTTGGAGAGCGATGCAGGCAAGGATGAAGCCAAGATTATTCAAGCACAGATAAGCGGCGATGAGCTTCAAATGTTTTTGTTGGTAGAGCTTAAATGAGCTGTAAGAAATCAGTAAAATTGCCAAGAAAATTAATGGCGGATCGAAGTCAAAATTTACAAAAAGAAAATGATTGCCGAAGAAAAAATAAATGAATTTCAGCATTAAGAAAATGCCGACATTGGTCTTGATGAAAAGTGACTCGATTACCAGGAAATTCGCGATTAAACTGCCACTTTTGATTTTCTCAAAATAGAGCCAGAGAGGAAAAAATTTGATGAGTAAAGCTGTGGTGAGAAGAAAAAAAATTATGACCAAAAACCATGAATTTGCGGTGGAGATCAGCGAGAAATTGTCGGCAATTTTGTCAAAATTAATTTCGCCGAAAATTAGGTAAGTGACAAGAAAACAAAAGAGAATCAGCAGTGAGGAAGCGGCATTCAGACAGAAGTAGTGAAAAGATAATTTTAGCAGTGCGGCATCGCGAGAAATGGAGAGTGTGGCAAAAAAACTGAAGGCGTAAATCTCAAGAAATAGAAAAAGATTGAGCAAATTATTGGTGGTAAAAATGCCAACTAAACTGAAGAGATGCAGCAAAAAAACCGAGTAAAAAATTCGATAATTTTTTTCGTCTAAGTTTTTTTCGAAGTCGCTACGGTAAAAAAATAAAATAACGATTTTTAGAAAAATTAGCAGAAGCAGAAAAGTAGCTCCTAGCACATCCAGCTTGAATTCAAGAGCTAGAGAGAGAGGAGATAATTCAAAGTCATTACTAATTTTTTCGTAAATTAGGACGTCAGGAAAAATTTTTAACGCTAAGAGAAATGTAGCGATGCAAGCAGTGATGGTGATGAAAAAGGAGAGATTTTTTTTTCCAAAAATTTGACAGAGCAGCGAGGAGATGAGTGGTAGAAAAATCAGCAAATAAATATTACTAACTGCGCCCATGCTGGGAGATTATTTCAACGAATTCTGCAAAGAGGTAAAAGCTGTCATCTGGGCCAGGAGAGCTTTCTGGGTGATATTGCACTGAAAATGCCGGAGCATCTTTCAACTTTATTCCCTCAATCGTGTTGTCGAAAAGTGAGATATGAGTGATTTCTGCATTTGCCGGTACGGAGTTTTTGTCAACGCAGAAACCATGATTTTGACTGGTGATCTCAACTTTTTTGCTGCGTAAATTTTGCACAGGATGATTAGCTCCGCGATGCCCTTGATGCATTTTAGAAGTTGTCGCGCCAATCGCCAAAGCCAGCAGCTGGTGCCCTAAACAAATGCCGAAGAGAGGAATTTTATTTTCTAAAATTTTTTGAATTACGGGAATTGCATATCTCCCAGTTTCAGCTGGGTCTCCCGGACCATTCGACAGAAATATGCCGTCAGGTTTGTGGTTCATGATTTCTTCGAAACTGGTCTTGGCGCCAACAATTTCAACATCGCAACCCACCTCGGTTAAACAACGCAGAATATTTAATTTCGCACCGTAATCAATCGCGACTACTTTAAATTTTTTCTCCCTAACCGCGTTGTAAGAATTTTTTTGCTGAACCCATTTTCCCTCCTCGCGCCAGTGATATTGCTTATTCTCACTGGCAATCGCAGCTAGTTCAACTCCGTTTAAGTCTGTAGATTTTTGCAGCTCAGTAACAGTTTTTTTGATCAAATTTTCATCCAGCTCGTCAGCATAAATAATTGCTACGGTCTTGGCGCCATTGGCGCGAATCAGTTTGGTAATTTTACGAGTGTCGATTCCAGAAATGCCGGTGAGATTATTTTTTTCGAGCCAAGAATTTAAATGCTGCTGCGAGCGGTAATTTGCAGGATTAGTGATTGGCTCACGAATAACAAGGCCGCAAGCCCTAACCGAGTTTCCTTCAATGTCTTGAAAATTTGTTCCGACATTACCGATGTGAGGGAAGGTGAAGGTGATGATTTGCCCTAAATAAGAGGGATCAGTGAGGATTTCTTGATATCCGGTGATGGCAGTGTTGAAGCAGATTTCGCCTTTCGTAATGGCTTTTTTCCCAATCCCGTAACCGTAAAAACAAGACCCGTCCGGAAAAACAAGTGCAGAATTTTTAGAGATGGCCATGGCAGAACTTATTTTGAGTGATGAATCATGATTTCGAGAGCTGGTCTTTTACCCATTAACTCTTCGAAAATTTTGAGCATTTTGGAGCGCAAAGATTTTTCAATTTCGGGCATGATTTTCGCTTCCCGCAACTTCTTTCTCTTCTTTTTATTTTTCATGAATTGCAGACCGAATCCAACATGTAAATCAAGCTCCTTTGCCTTATTTTTAAAAAATAATTGCAGCTCTTTTTTGAGCATTTCCTCGGCGTCTCGATCATTTTTCAAATCGTAAGAACCGACGCAAATAATGCGTGGATTAGAGATGATGTTCAGAGAGTCGTCGATCGCTACGGAAATAATGACGATGCCGGCAAATTGTAGTTTTTTTCTCTCCCTAATTACGTCACCATTGAAGTCCAAAAGCTGCTTACCATCAACTCCAAAATAGCCGGTTTTTACGAAGCCGATTGTCTCTGAGGACATGTAATCGTCAGCGACAAGTTTTGTCGCTAAGCCATTTTCAATTTGGATGACTTTCGGTACGCCACAATCGCGCGCTAACTCAGCGTGAGTCTTGGTGTGAAGAAATTCTCCGTGAACGGGAATGGCGATTTTTGGCTGAGCCAAGGCGTACATTTCGCGTAGTTCATCTTGCGAAGGATGACCAGAGACATGGACGAAATGGTCTTTCTCGGTCATCACATCAATTTGTTTTTTGGCGAGCTCGTCAAAAAGTTCGAAGATTTTTTTCTCATTTCCGGGAATGATTTTGGAAGAGAAAATCATTAAATCGCCTTTGGTGAAGCGAATGGTTGGATGAACTTCGGTAGCAATTTTTCTAGTGGCGGCGAGCGGCTCCCCTTGACACCCCGTACAAATTACCAAAATTTCTTTCTTGTTGTAGAATTTCATTTCGCGATCGGAAATGAAGTCGAAATCTTCCAAAAAATAGCCACTTTTTTTACCAACTTCGTGAAGGCGGTGTAGTGAATATCCAGCCAAAACAATTTTCCTTCCGACCTCTTTGGCGATGCGAGCGATGGTGTGAATTCGCGCGATGTTTGATGCAAAAGTTGTAACGCCAACCAACCCTTCACGACCAACAATTAAACTTTTTAATGATTCATGCAGATCACCTTCGGAACGAGAATGTCCGGGAGAGAGTGCATTTGTTGAGTCGCAGACTACTGCTAAAATTTCACCGCGGTCACCGTAAGCTTTGATTTTTTCTTTTTCTGAAGCTTCTCCAACAACTGGATTTGGATCAAATTTCCAATCTCCGGTGTGCAGAACATTACCTTTGTGAGTCTTGATGATCAGCGCCTTCATCTCCGGAACGGAGTGAGTGAGGCCAATAAATTCAATTTTAAATGGATGTAAATTTAACTCTCTAGAACTGTCGATTAGGTGAATCGGAACCTTTTTGTCGAGTTTGTATTCTTCGAGTTTTGTACGCAAAAAATTGGCACCAAAATTTGTGGCATAGACCGGAACTTGAAGCTCTTCCCACAAATATTGTACCGCCCCCATGTGGTCTTCGTGAATGTGAGTTAAGATGATGCCAAGCAGGTTGTGACGATGGCTTTTAATGAAAGAAATATCGGCGGTCATCATGTCGACACCGGGAATATTATTGGCGAATCCGACGCCCAAATCAACCATCAGCCACTTGCCGTCGAGATGGTAGAGATTCACATTCATACCAATTTCGTTGGCACCACCTAATGGCAGAAACAGAAGATCGTTGTGGTGCTTTTTAAGATTTAAATTCATTGAAATATTTTTGATAAATTATTTTTAAGCCCTCGAGAGTAAGATCGGGCTCGTGATGATGGATTGTTTCCGCGAGAGAATTTCTAAAAATTTCGGCAAGTCCACCGGTGATTATTCGGATTGTTTTTTTGCCCAGCTCTTTTTCGATTTTTATAACCATACCTTCAATTAGTGAGGTGTAACCGAAATAGACTCCGGAATTCATTGCCTCGAAGGTGGTTTTGCCGATGACATTTTTTTGTGGTCTGATCGAAATTTTTGGCAATTGTGCCGTCATTTCGTGAAGTGCTTTTAGTGAGAGATTAATACCGGGAGAAATCGCGCCGCCTAAATATTCACCGCCTGCGCCGACGACATCGAAAGTGGTCGCCGTGCCGAAGTCAATGATGATTAAATTGCCACCAAACTTGTCGTAGCCAGCAATGGCGTTGATGAGACGATCATGCCCAACTTCATTTTTATTTTTGATTTGGATGTCGATGTCGAGTTTAGCTGCACTCTGACCAACAACTAAAATTTTTTCTGCTACATCTCCGCTGGTAAATTTTTTTACCGCCTCGTGAATGAGGCCGGTAATGCTTGGTACGACTGAAGCAATGACAACTCCAGTAATTTTCAAACAGTCAATTTTTTCGATTAAAAAAAGCTCGATGATGTCAATCGCGTAATTGTCAGCTGATTTTTTAACATTGCTTAACAAGCGCCATTTATGGATCAGCTTGTTGTGATCAAAAATTCCGATGACGATGTTTGTATTGCCGATGTCGAATACTAATAACATCCCTACACCCTTGGAAGAGTAACACCAGTTTGACCCATGTATTTTCCTGCGCGCATGTCGTAGGAAATTTCGCAAGGCCTATCACCTTTAAAAAATAAAAATTGGCAAGCACCTTCAAAGGCATAAATTTTCGCTGGCAATGGAGTTGTGTTGGAAAATTCTAGCGTGACATGACCTTCCCAACCTGGCTCTAGCGGCGTAACATTCACAATAATTCCACATCTGGCATAGGTAGATTTGCCAACACAAACAACCAGCACGTCTTTTGGTACGCGAAAATATTCAACGGTGCGGGCTAGAGCAAAACTGTTTGGCGGGATGATACAGACATCGGTGGTGCGATTTACAAAACTAGTTTCGCAGAAATTTTTTGGATCAACAATCGCGGAATCGATGTTGGTAAAAATTTTAAATTCGTTGGAAACACGAGCATCGTAGCCGTAGGATGAATTGCCGTAGGAAATAATTTTATTCCCATTGCCATCGAGTCTCACTTGCTTTGCAATGAAGGGCTCGATCATTTTTTGGTTTACTGCCAGCTCGGCAATTGATGTGTCTGAGAGGATGGTCATGCTCGCTAAAAATTCTTAAAAATAACTCACTAACTACCCATTCAGCTTCAAGAGGCAGAATGGGTATATTTCATATTTTAAATTCTTTACGCCGCACGAGCGGCGCCCCACATTCGTGTGGAACCCCATACCGAATCTGATTTAGCTCAAAAACAGTTCGGTATCTTCAACCAGATTCGGTATAAACCCAATGTTTTCTAAGCTCGAGTTTCTAATTGCAATGCGCTACCTCAAGTCAAAGCGCAGAGAGGGTTTCATCTCTGTCATCGCGATTTTTTCCTTTGTCGGAATCATGATTGGCGTGGCAACTCTGATTGTTGTGATGTCGGTAATGAATGGTTTTCGTCACGAGTTAATAAGTCGTATTTTAGGAATTAATTCGCATCTGACGATTTACAGCCACTTACACACAATTCCTGATTACAAAAAATTGCTCGAGGAAGTGCAAAAAATTCCCGGGGTAAAGTTTGCTAATCCGCTGATTGAAAGTCAGGCGATGCTATCATCTGCGAGCAAAAATTCTGGCGGGCTGATTAAGGGAATCGGGCTTGGAGATTTAAAAAATAAAAAATTGGTTTCAGAAAATATTACCGCTGGGGAAATCGAAAAATTAGAAAATAGAAATGCGGTCATCATCGGCTCTGCCGTAGCGCAAAACATGAATTTAAAAATTGGAGATTCACTCAAAATTATTTCCGCTGAAACAAGTGACACCATCATTGGCTCTATTCCGCGGATAAAAACTTACGAGGTTGGCGGCGTGTTCGAAAGCGGCCTTTACGAATATGATTCCACAACTGTTTTCATGAATTTCGAGATGGCACAAATTCATTTTCGCTTCCCAGATTCTATTTCGGCGATCGAGATTTTTGCCGATGATGCCACCAAGCTCGAGGAGATAAAATCACAACTTTTTGAAGTTTTACTGCGCCACGAAGGTCTCTACGCAACCGATTGGCAGCAGGCCAATGCTAGCTTCATCGACGCTCTAAAAGTTGAAAGCACAGTGATGTTTTTGATTTTAACACTGATCATCATCGTTGCCGCCTTCAACATTATTTCGAGCATGATCATGCTGGTGAATGACAAAAATAAAAACATCGCACTCTTACGTACGCTTGGCATGAGCAAGGCAGCAGTGATGCGAATTTTTTTGATTTGCGGCTCGTCGATTGGTATGGTTGGAACTTTTTTGGGGCTACTTATCGGGGTAACTTTTTCTACTAACATCAACAACATCAAGCTTTGGCTTGAGTCTGCAACTGACACAACTTTGTTTAATCCGACCATTTATTTCCTTTCCACCCTGCCATCAAAAATTTTCATTTCCGACATAGTGGTGATCACTTCAATGTCTTTGGTCCTGTCCTTTCTAGCGACCATCTACCCCGCCTACAAGGCCAGCAAATCTAATCCTGCTGAAATTTTGAGGTATGAGTAAGATTCAAATTTAAGGAGGGTGAAAAACCTATATTTTTACTCAAAGATTTTTTTGAACGAGTGAAAAAAGACGGAAGATTTTCGTAGAAATTCTGAGTAATTTTCGTCAGTTGCAAGAGCGAAGCTCTTGTCGAGGAGTTTGGGGTGACGGCAACGCCGGAAAAATGCGAAGCATTCTTAACCGAAAACTGGCATCTAAATTTTTGAGTAGGAAAGAGTACTACTTGTACGTGCTGTGCTGCGAAAATTTGGTACCGAAAAAAGTAATTTTTAGAGATGTCATTATTCCCTCTCAGTCTCCATTGCGAATGACACGCTTTTCTTTTTTACTCGATCTGTCCAGGATGCTGGCGCTCTATTTTCTCTACCAAGGTCATCCACTAAAATGCTGTCCATGCGAAGCTTCATTCGGAAAGCTCGCTCTATTTGTGGCAACTCATCTCTGAATGACTGAGCTAGTAATGCGGGGTTAAAATATTCTGGAGCAGTTAGTGGTTGTATTGATGAACAATTCCTGTAGTTGCGGATAGCAGCAGCGGTTCCTGTGAGTGAGATGTATCCAACGCTAGCATTGTCAATTCCCTGTAAGAATTAATCGCGTTGTTTACACAACCAAAATGTTTTCACGCAAATTCACGTGGTGGTTTTTCTTGGCGTTGACGCTCCTAGATGATATTCGTTAGATTTTGCAGAACGACTACCTTCCGAGTCAGGTTTAAAAATCTTTGAGCTCATATTCATCAACCTGCATCGCATCTAGAATTGCGGTTTGGGCATCGTGCAGCAGGTGGTTTTCCTCGAGTGTAATTACCGATTTTTCACGCGCTAACTCGATTAGATCTTCGATTCTTTTCTTAGGCAGAGCTCCACTTCTGATCGCAGACTTAATTTTTTCACGAATTTTTTCTGATTTTTCGTGAAGCTCTAGCGCATTTTCCAGCCTGCCCAAATTGTCATTTTTGTCTTTCGAGACAAAAATTCCTGACGTGAGTGAATCACGAAATTCGCCATTTTTAAGAAAATTTTTAACGACATCGTGACCAAGATCGTCACTAGATGGGCAGCTGAAAGCATTGAAGCGCGACCACATCGCGAAGGGGAATAAAATCCACTTACCGCAGCGTCCGAAAAGATTTTGGTAAAGCCCGTCAAAAGCATTTTGCGCTTTGCCAAGAATTTCCTTCATCGAATGTTCGACGAGAGGAACCTCCTCTTTTTTTCTACCATTCTCCTCAAATTTTTTCAGCACACACACTCCCAAATACATCGCTGATAGCACATCTCCGAAGCGTCCATTGATTTTTTCTTTGCGCTTTAAATTGCCTCCGAAGCGTGCCAACGCAATGTCGGCAAGGAGCGCAAACGTTGCCGAGCACCAAGCGATTTTACGTTCGTACTTACTGAGCAAATCGCGACGCTTTGGTTTGTGAACGTAGCCACGAGTAAGAGAAAAAATTACTGAGCGCGCAAAATTGCTGATTAGGTGATTGATGTGAGCGAAAAAAGCGTGGTCGAAATCTCTGAGATTATTTTTTTCCAGAGCCTCAATTTCCTTGAAAGCATAGGGGTGACACATGATCGCACCTTGTCCAAAGTGGATTAAACTACGCGTCACGATGTTGGCACCTTCAACCGTGATGGAGATTGGTGTAGAAAAATAGGCATTTGCCAAAAGGTTGCGCGGACCACGAATGATGCTGCGTCCGCCCATGATGTCCATTCCGTCATTGATGTTTTGACGGAACATTTCTGTGGCGTGATATTTCGCAATTGCGGTTACGACCGCTGGCTTTGAACCGGAATCTATTGCGCCAGCAGTGAATGTTCTCATTGCATCAATTGTGTAAGTTCTTGATGCAATGCGTGCCAAAACTTCCTCTACCCCTTCAAATTTTCCAACCGCAGTTCCGAATTGTTGACGAATTGCGGCGTAAGCGCTGACAACGCGCGACACAAATTTTGACCCTCCGGCGCTCGTTGATGGCAGCGAAATTCCACGCCCCGCTCCCAAACATTCGATCAACATTTTCCAGCCTTTTCCAATTCCGTTTTTGCCGCCAATTACTGCATCTAAACCAACCACAACATTTTCTCCATTGAGTGGAGAATTAATAAACGAGGTAGAAAGCGGATCATGCCTGCGACCTTGTCTGACGCCGGTTGTGACGCTTGGAATTAATGCACAAGTGATGCCAAGCTCAACTTGATTGGAAAAAATTCCGTCAGGATCTCGCAATTGAAAAGCAACGCCAATTATTGTGGCGTAAGCTCCAAGAGTGATGTAGCGCTTGTTCCAATTCATGCGGATTTTTATTTCTCCGTCAGAATTTTTGAACAAAACACCGTTGGAAATAATCGAGGTGGCGTCAGAACCAGCCGTTGGCTCAGTGAGTGCGAAGCAAGGCAATTCGCGACCGTCAGCTAGGCGCGGGAGGTAATGTTCGCGCTGCTCTTTGGTGCCGTAATGCATTAAAAGTTCTGCAGGTCCGAGAGAATTTGGAACCATGGCAGTGATTGCCAAAGGTACGGAGCGAGAGGAAAGTTTTTCAATGACGCAACCATGCGCGTAGGCAGAAAAGCCGAGTCCGCCAAATTCTTTGGAGATAATCATGCCGAAGAATTTTTTCTCGCGTAAAAATTTCCAAACATTCTCTGGCAAGTCGCGCAGCTTTTGGACTTCGTAGTCGGAGCAAATTTTGCAAATTTCCTCAACTTCATTTTCGAGAAAGTTTTTTTCTTCCGCAGTTAGACGCGGATATTTTTGAGAAAAAATCCATTCGAAATTTGGACGTCCGGAAAAGAGCTCGCCATCAACCCACACTGTTCCAGAGGTGAGAGCAATTTTTTCAGTTTCAGAAATTTTTGGTAGCAATCCGAGCTTCTTAATGAGGCGAATAATCTGACTGGTAATGACAATTCTGCGAGCGATTGGAGCCGCTAAGAAGGTGGCTAGAAAGGAGTACGCTCCCCAAAAAAATTGTCCGAAATCGCAGGTTAAAAAATAAATCGTCAGAACGAAAAGGTAGTGAAAAATCGAGAATTTCCGGTAGGCAAAAAAGATGAGAAGCGCTGCTGTGATGAAACCCAAGCAAGGAATGGCAGAAAGAAGATTGGTGATT
>CANMEW010000032.1 GCA_947496905.1 Rickettsiales bacterium
ATCAAGGTACGCTTTCCTGCTCGCAAATTTTCTTCCTAAAAATTTCTCGAAAAATCTAGGTTTTTTAGAGGCTCCCTAATCGGAATTCGCGTGTTTTGCACAAAAATCACCCGACCCAGTCGCAGCAGCTCCTGGGCCACCCTCTTTTTCAAAGAGGGAGAAAACAGCCGTTACCACAACTTTAGTAGGAACGTGGACATTGGCCGAAAACAGCCCTATTTCTGATTTTAGCGAGGAGTTTTTTGTAGTTTTTTAGAGAGATTTTTGCGTCAAGTTTTTTGGTAATTTTACTCACTTTCATTCGAGAATTTTTTGAAAAGATTTTCCAGGCGCCTGGAAAATCTTTTTTTTGACTCAATATTGGCGCTGGTTCGGAGGTGGTCGCCTGTCAAATTCGCGGGTTTTTTGTTGTTTTAGGCTTAGACACTGTTAGCTAATTATTTTCTCCGTTCTTTTCCGCCAATTTTTGCTCATTTTTTCACAAAATTTTTTGAGGTATGTCAAATACATCGGCAAAATTTTGTAAAAAAATCGCTAAAAATTAACGAAAAATCCCAGAAAAGATAATTAACTAACAGTTTCTAGTTTCTCCGCTCTTTTTCATCAATTTTTTTTCACAAAATTTTTTACGGATTAATTCGCTGAGGTCATTTTTTACCGCCACACCAAGTTCTTTCATCGAAGTTACACCAAACTCCTTGATGCCGCAGGGGACTATGCCCTCAAAGCCAGAGAGGTCTGGGTCTACATTAATTGCGATGCCATGGCAACTCACCCATTTTTTGATTTTAATTCCAATCGCAGCAATTTTTTTCTCCCCATCTTTCGTTTCCACCCAAATCCCCACGCGACCTTTTTTGATCTCGCCCCTGATTCCAAACTCCGCCAGAATTTCAATTACAAAATTTTCTAAAAACTTCACAAAGCGCGCCACGTCAGGCTTTTCCGGTGCGAAGATTTTTTTCAAATCGAGCATGAGGTAAATAATTTTCATGCCGGGGCAGTGGTAGGTGTATTTGCCGCCTCTGTTGGTTTTGAAAATTGGGATGTTGTTTTTAATGAGTAAGTCTTGGTCAGAGGCGCTAATTCCTGCGGTGTAAACTGGATGATGCTCTAATATCCAAATCAATTGTGGCGCGTTGCCAGCGATTATTTCATCGACGCGTTTTTGCATGAAGCTCAGTGCATCTTCAAAATGCACGAGCTCTTTGCTTACTAACCATTCGATGTCGGAATTTTTGTGAGTGATTGATGTGGGCAATTTACTGAATTCCCTGAATGAGGCTGCGATATTTGGCGACGTTGCTATTGTGATCATTTAGGTTGGAGGAGAAGGCGTGATCACCTTTGCCGCTAGCGACGAAGTAGAGAAAGTCAGTTTGAATTGGGTTCAACACCGCTTTGATTGAAGCTAGTCCTGGGTTACAAATTGTAGCTGGTGGAAGTCCGTAGATGTGGTAGGTGTTGAATTGGGAATTGTTCTGAATGTCGCTCACTCTAATTGGGCGTTCGAGTGATTTATTGCCGAAGGTGAAGGAGTAAATTATTGTTGGATCTGACTGTAGCTTCATGCCCTTGCGTAAGCGGTTAACGAAGACAGATGCGACTTTTGGTCTTTCTGATGCGAGACCAGTTTCCTTCTCAACGATTGAGGCCAACACCAAGGCCTGTTCTTTGGTTTTAACTGGAATTGACGGGTCGCGTTTTTCCCAAAGGTCATCAATTGCTTTTCTCATCGCATCTTGCATGCGCTTCACCATGCCAGACTTGGTGTCGTTGTAAGAGTAAAAATAAGTTTCCGGCAACAGACTTCCTTCTTTCACATTTTCAGGAAGTTGTCCGATTAGTCCATTTGCATGGTCAATAATGTAGAGGGCGGAATGAGTGGAGAGCCCTTCGGCAATGGTAACTTTGCGGAAGAAAATATTTCCTCTCACCATTTTGTGCAGGATTCTGTAGTAGGAGATGTTCTTTTCGAAAAAATATTCGCCGTAGCGAACCTTAGGATCGACGCCCTTGATGAGCTGACCGATGTAAAGAAAAGCAGTGGGACTTTTGATGATTTTTTCTTGATGCAGCTTGTTCACCACTTCGCGTAAAGTCATTCCACTTTCGATGAGGAATTTTTTATCTTCGCGATGGTGGCTGTTGGGAGCGTTGAAATACATGATCATGCCAAGCATCAAGGCTAAGTAGCAGATGACTACAACTGAAAAGCTGGCGCAGATTGTTAGGAACTTTTTTTTCATTTAGACGCGCTTTAAAACTAGGCAGGCATTGGTTCCGCCGAATCCAAATGAGTTTGACATCGCGACGTCAATTTTTCGCTGTTTTGCAACTTTGGCAACTAAGTCAATGTCGCAATTTTCTGAAGGTTCTTCGAGGTTTAAAGTTGGAGGAGCAATGTTGTCGCGCATTGCAAGAATTGAAAAAATTGCTTCAACCGCGCCAGCGGCGCCAAGTAAGTGACCAATCGCTGATTTAGTTGATGACATTGAGAGTCTGTAGGCGTGATCAGCGAAAACTTTTTTTACGGAAGACACTTCAATTTCATCGCCCATTGGTGTTGAGGTTCCATGAGCATTGATGTAGTCGATTGATTCAGGATTCATCCCAGCATGGCTCAATGCCAATTTCATTGCGTAGGTTGATCCGCGACCAGTAGCTTCTGGCGCGGTAATGTGGTAGGCATCGCCAGACATGCCGTAGCCGGCAATTTCGGCGTAAATTTTTGCACCGCGTTTTTTTGCATGCTCATATTCTTCAAGAACAAGAACTCCCGCGCCTTCTCCCATTACGAAGCCATCGCGATTTTTATCCCAAGGCCTTGAACCGGCAGTTGGATTGTCATTGAAGGCAGTTGAAAGTGCGCGAAGTGCTGAGAAGCCGCCAATACCTGATTCACAAATTGCTGATTCAGCGCCGCCAGCAATCATTACGTCAACATCGCCATATTCGATCATGCGAGCGGAGTCGCCAATTGCATGAGTACCGGAAGCGCAAGCGGTGACGACTGCGTGGTTTGGACCCATGTAGCCATGCTCGATGGAAATTTGCCCAGATGCTAAATTGATTAGGCTTTGCGGAATGAATGAGGGGCTAATTTTTTTTACACCTCTGTCCTTCATTGTGACGACAGTTTTTTCGATGGAGGGAAGGCCGCCAATACCAGATCCCATCATTACGCCAGTGCGATATTTTTGTTCTTCGCTCTCAGCTTTCCAGCCAGAATCTCTAATTGCTTGAGTTGCAGCGGCAATTGCAAAATGGATGAAGCGATCCATTTTTTTTTGCTCCTTCACGTCAATAAAATTGTCGATGTTGAACAGGTCTTCGCCATCGCCATATTTTACTTCTCCAGCAATTTTGCAGGGACATTCATCAGCGTTAAAAATGCTAATTTTACTTAATCCGGATTCGGAATTAATTAATTTTTTCCAAGTGCCTTCTGCAGTTGCGGACAAAGGGGTTATGGCTCCAATTCCAGTTACAACTACTCTTCTTTTTTGCGTCATTTTTAGAGGAAATTTAAATGGGGGAAAGATTCGGGGAAGGCGCTGTTTAGGTTTAAGAAAATATTTTGAAAGTTTTTATCTCGCCAACTGCTTCAGCAGAACCATCAAGCGAAAAAAATTACGTAAAATTCTCAATTTGCTTTTGCCGATTTTTTTTCCGTAGTCGTAAGAAATTTCAATTTCGTCAATGCGAGAATTAATGCGTGCTAACTTAATGAGCAGTTCGCAAGTGTAGGTGAATTCTGGCTCAGAGATGAATTTATTTTTTTGAGTGTCGAACAATTCTCTAAGCTTTTTTACTCTGTAAATTCTGTAACCACTGGTGAAGTCTTGCAAATTTTCGCCAGAAATTTTTTTCACCGCAAAAAGTTTTTGTAATAAAATCGAGGTTACTTTGCTGATAAATTTTCGATGCAGAGGAAAGTCTTCAATCACGCTTTTGTTGCAGAATCTTGATGAAACTAAAAGGTCTAGAGAGTTGGATTCGAAGTGAGAAAGCATCGTAGAAATTTGCTCCGGATCATGAGTGTTGTCGGCATCAAGAGAAATTACCAAATCATCTTCATTTGCAGAAGAACTTAACGCTTCCAAAAAAAGTCTTTTAAAAGCCAATCCCAATCCTCTTTCATTTTTAAGTGGTAAAATTTTAATCGGCAGAGACTTTTGAAAATCAGAAAGAATCTGCAAGGACTCATCAGAGCTGCCATCGAGACAGACAATGATTTCGAAATCACGCTGCAAAATTTGCATTTCGTAACCCAAATTAACCAAAAAATTTTTAAGATTTTGCGCTTCATTTAAGGCGCAGAAAATGATTTTTATCAAAGTCGTTGTGTTCAGGTTTAAAGTAGCTCTGGTATATTTTTTTATTTTTACGCCGCACGAGCGACGCTTCACATTAACAAATTAAAAATTCCAATGCAGGAAAAGTTTTTTTTAACTGAAAAGTTGCCGCCTTACATTTTTGCTGAAATCTACAAGCTCAAGAGCGAAGCGGTTGCAAGGGGTGTAGAAATTTTTGATTTTGGCATGGGCAACCCAGATTCTGCGCCGCCACAGCATGTGATGAACAGTCTGGTTGAGCTGTCTAAAAATCCAAAACTTTTTGGTTACTCAGTCACTGGTGGAATCGATGTTCTGAAAAAATCTCTCTGCGATTACTACGCTCGACGCTTCAATGTTGACCTAGACTGCAAGTCTGAAAGCCTCATCACCATTGGCGCTAAGGAGGGAATAGCTTCTCTTGCCACCGCAATTTCTGACGAAAAAAATTACATCTGCGTCCCTTCTCCATCTTACCCAATTCACACTTTTTCTTTCGTCATTTCAAAATCAAACACGCATCATGTCGACGCAATTTCGGGAGCTGATTTTTTAGTGAAGTTTAAAAAACATGTTGAGGGTGCAAGCCAGAAGCCACAAGCTGTCATCGTTAGTTTTCCCTGCAATCCAACCACAGAAATTGTTGGTTTGGATTTTTACGAAGAGCTCGTTTCCTTCTGTAAAAAACATCAGATTTACATCATTTCCGACATTGCTTACTGCGAACTTTATTTTGACGAAAAGGACAGGCCTCACTCGGTATTGGAAGTAAAGGGTGCGAAGGACATCGCGATCGAATTTTCTTCAGTTTCAAAAAGTTACTCAATGGCCGGATGTCGCGTTGGTTTTGCGGTTGGAAATAAAAATTTAATTGCAGCTTTGTACAAAATTAAATCCTACCTCGACTACGGCTCCTTCACTCCACTGCAGATGGTAGCTGCAGAAGCATTGTCAGAAAAAAGCGACAAATATTTGCAAGATCTTCGCCTTCTTTACAAAAAACGCGGAGAGTTTTTGGTAGATTTATTCAACAAAGAGCTTGGTTGGAAAATAGAAAAACCGAAAGCCAGCATGTTCGTTTGGAGTGCTTTACCAAAAGAATTTTTACAAGTTTCTTCATTCGAATTTTGTAAAAAAATGATTACAGAAACCGGAGTTGCAATGTCACCGGGAAGCTCTTTCGGCGGCAGTGGAGAAGGGTTCGTCAGACTTTCCCTGATTCACGATGAAGACAACATGCGCAAAGCGGTCGCTGCATTAAAAGCTGCGTTCAAGTGATTCATTTCAAAATTTTTACCCTCTTCCCCGATCTCTTCCCCGGCGCTCTTGGCGCCTCAGTTACTGGCTCCGCTCTTGAAAAAAAACTCTGGTCTTTCGCGGCAATAAATATTCGCGATTACGCTTTTGACGAGAGGGGGACGGTAGACGATGCACCTTACGGCGGTGGTGCTGGGATGGTGCTGAAGGCGGATGTAATTGCTGAGGCGCTAGAAAAAAATTCAGCAAAAAAAATAATCTATCTCTCGCCGCGCGGAAAAGTTTTTACGCAAAAAATGGCGAGGGAGTTGGCGCAAGAAGAGGAGATTTCAATTTTGTGTGGGCGCTACGAAGGCGTAGATCAGCGTGTGTTGGATGAATTTCAAATCGAAGAAATTTCAATCGGCGATTACGTTTTGTCGGGCGGAGAAATCGCCGCCTTTCCATTCATCGATGCGATTTTACGAAACATTGACGGCATTCTCGGAGCTGATGAATCCTTGGCGGAGGAGTCCTTCGGCTCGAAGCAAAATTCTGATTTCGAAAACTTACTGGAATATCCGCACTTTACCAGACCGCAGGAATGGCGTGGTCGAGCTGTGCCAGAAATTTTAACTTCAGGTCACCACAAAAAAATTAATGAGTGGCGTAAAAATCAGGCAATTGAGTTAACGAAAAAAGTTCGACCAGATCTTTTGAGTTGAGGGTGCCTCTAAAAATTAGATTTTTTCGAGGAGTTCGAAGTGACGGCTACACCTTAAAAAATGCATCGCATTTTTAACTGACAAATGACGCAAGGCCGTAAGGCCTGAGTAATTTGCGACTTGTCGATAAAAAATAAAATTTTCAAGTAAAACGGGCATGAGCGTAAGCGAATCCCTAGGCATCCGAATTTTTGAGCAGGGGCATCCGAATTTTTGAGCAGAAAAGCGTACTCTGATGTACGATTCGAGCACAGGCAATCGAGCTTAAGCTCGATGCCCGTTCTTGCTAAAAATGCTTCGCATTTTTTTAACGCGGAAACCTACGCGAGAAAAATTTCCGTAAAAAGCAATTTTTAGAGATGCCCTTGAGCCTTCAACCCAGATCCGTCATTAGACTTCGAGAAAAATTTCGCACTCACAGCGTGCCAAATGGCAGGTCACTAATTTTTTTGCCGGTAATTTTTTGTCCCAAGGCAGCATTTACTTTTTGTAAAATCAGCTTTTCTGACGCTCTGCTTAGCTCTTGTTGAGCTAGTAAAATAGCATCTCGCGAAGATTTTTCGGCGATTAGTTTTTTTAGCATTTCCAGCTTCTCGCCAACGTTTTTCTTCTCCTCACCTTCAAGAATTTCTAAATCTTTCGTAATGATGGCGATGTCCTGATTCGCTTCGGTAATTGCTTCAATGAGTAAGCGCTGCTCAATGTCTGCTTGAGAATTTTTTAGCGAATCGAGTAACATTTTTTTGATCTCATTCTCGTCGAGCGAGTAACTCGGACGCACCTCAATTTCCTGCTTTGTTCCCGTCATTTTTTCCTCAGCACTCACAGTTAGAAGTCCGTCAGCATCAACTTTGAAACTTATCAGAACCCGCGCCATTCCAGCCTTCATCGCCGGAATATTTTTTATTTCGAATTCTGCTAGGCTGCGGCAATCGGCGCTTAACTCACGTTCTCCTTGAACAATGTGCAGCTTCATGCCGGTTTGATTGTCGGCGTAAGTTGTAAATTCTTTTGCTTTGGCGGTTGGGATTGTAGAGTTGCGCAAAATAATTTTATCCACGATGCCGCCCATCATTTCGATTCCGAGCGAGAGTGCGGTAATGTCGAGTAGCAAATTTTTACCATTGCCAGACAAGTTGTGAGCCTGCCAAGCCGCGCCAAGTGCAACTACGCGATCTGGGTCGAGATTAGTTAAAACTTTTTTCTCACCAAAAATTTCGGCTAATTTTTTTCTAACCAGAGGAATTTTTGTTGAACCGCCAACCAAGATGACGCCTTTAATTGCAGAGGTTTCGAGCTCTAAATCTTCGATTAAATTTTTTGTTAGCGTTGCGGTTTTTGTGATTTTTTCAGAGATTAAGTCTTCAAAATCAGCGCGAGTAAAAGAGTTAGGTGAGTGGCGTGAGGGCAGGGTGGTAGAGGCTTCACGCGAGAGCTCTTCTTTTATTCGCCTCGCTTCCATCAAAGTTAAATTAGAAAATTTTTGAACAATTATCTCGTCAAAATCATCTCCTCCCAAGTGATTGTCGCCAGCAACTCCCAAAACTTTGAACAAGCCTTTTTGCATTTTTAAAATCGAGACATCGAAGGTTCCTCCGCCCAAATCGTAGACGCAGTAAATACCTTCCGAAGCATTGTCTAATCCGTAGGCGAGTGCAGCAGCAGTGGGCTCATTAACTAATCGAATGGCTTCTAAATCAGCTAAATTGGCGGCGAGTTTTGTGGCGTTTTTTGCGGCTTCGTCGAAATAGGCGGGAACAGTGATTACAGCTTTTTTGATTTTTTTGCCGAGGTTTTTTTCGGCGATGTTTTTGAGATGTTTAAGAATTTCTGAGGAGATTTCTTCGGGGCGAATTTTCTTCCCCCCAAGAATGATTCTTAAAGTTTTTTCTTCGGAAATTTTGAATGGAAAATTGTTGTTTTGAACGTCAGCGAAGCTCTTTCCCATTAGGCGCTTAATCGAGGAAATCAGTGTTTTTTTCTTTGCAGAATTTTTGGGAACAGCATTACCTCTTTCGTCGTAAGCTACAACCGAAGGCTGAATATCGACGCCATTTTCATCGCAGAAAATTTTCACTTTTTCATTTTCGACAATGGCGATGAGTGAGTTAGTCGTGCCTAAATCGATTCCGACAATAACCTCATCAGAGCGCCAATTGTCCTCACTTTGCCCCGGTTCTTGAATTTGTAGAAGTGCCATCAACCCAACTGTTTTTTTCTGATTTTTAAATCTTCCAAAGATTTTTTTAGATATTTTGCCTTGATCAAAATCTGTGCGGAAAGCTGTAAATCATCGCTCGCGAAGCATTTCATTGCTGCGGAAATTAGTAATTTAATTTCGGAGGCGATCCTACTTTTTAGATCCTCAATTTCATTTCTGTCGGAAATTTCAGAGATTTTTTCTTGCAACTCTAGCACGCGTTCAAGTGTTGCAAAATCTACCTTCACAGCTTTTTCATCATGCTGAATGTCGATTCCTTTCAGCGACAAAAGGTAGCAAGCGCGCAGAAAATCGTCGGCTAAAATTTTGTAAGCTTCGTTGATCGCAATTGATTGCAAAATGTCGTTGGAGCTTGATTTGTCTGGATGGAATTGTGTTTGAAATGCGAGATATTTTTTTTCGAGATCAGTGGAATCGACAGCAAAATTCACCGGTAGTGAAAATAATTCGAAGTAGTTTTTCATTTATACCTTGAAGCTTTCACCGCAGCCGCAGCGGCCTTTTTCATTGGGATTGACGAAGTCGAAACCGGAAGTGAGTTCGTCAGATTTAAACACCATTTCGCTGCCAATCAGAAACATCGAGACCTTGGGATCGATGTAAACCGCCACTCCGTCGCGCATTGCGACATCGTCAAATTTGGAAATATTTTTTTCTTTTACGGCATATTCGATGACGTAGCTCATGCCAGAGCAGCCTCTCGTACGCACGCTTACTTTAATTCCTTCGCATGGTTCTTTGCGTTGCGACAAAAGTTCTTTGATGTGAATGAGGGCGTCGTCAGTGATGGTGAGGTAGTCGATGATTGGATTGCCAGTTTCGGAAAGTTTGAAGTTCATCTTCGTTTCCTAGGAGTTTCTTTTTTGCTTGTAGTCCTCAATCGCGGCCTTGATCGCCTCTTCTGCCAGAACCGAGCAGTGAATTTTTACTGGAGGTAACGAAAGCTCGCCAGCGATTTCCTTGTTGGTAATTTTTGCCGCCTCGTCAATTTTTTGCCCCTTGATCCATTCTGTAGCAAGTGAGCTAGAAGCAATTGCGGAGCCGCATCCAAAGGTTTTGAAGCGTGCGTCAGTAATTGTTCCATCGTCAGAAACTTTGATTTGCAACTTCATGACGTCGCCGCAGGCGGGAGCGCCAACTAATCCGGTGCCAATGTTTTTCTCTCCTTTGTCGAATGATCCCACATTTTGTGGATTCTCGTAATGGTCTAAAAGTTTTTGTGAGTAAGCCATATGTTTTGTTAAATTTGCTTACGCAAATTTATTTTTAGATTGAGTTGCTGCGCGCGAAGTAAATTCGTGCATCCACAACGGGTTGATAAATTTAAAATTTGTTGCGTATGCAGTGATTTATTCACTGTGCAGCAACTCAAAATTACTAAAAATGCGTTAGCATTTTTAAGGTTTTCTAGTGCGACTTCCAATTAATCGACTTGATATCGATGCCTTCTTGCATCATCTCCCAGAGCGGGCTGAGGGCGCGGAGGCGGTCGATTTTTTCACCGAGTAGGTTTACGGCAAAATCAATTTCCTCGTCAGTGGTGAAGCGTCCAATTCCAAATCTAATTGAAGTGTGAGCGAGTTCATCTTCAACGCCAAGCGAGTGTAAAACGTAAGAAGGCTCAAGTGATGAGGAGGTGCATGCAGAACCAGATGAGACCGCTAAATCTTTGATCGCCATGATCATTGACTCCCCCTCAATTCCCGCAAAAGAAAAATTTAAATTTCCCGGCCAGCGATTTTTTTCATCGCCATTGAGATAGACATGCGTTGATTTCATCACGCCATCAGAAAGTTTTTTGCTTAGACGCGAAATGTGCGTAAAATCTTTTTCCATTTCATTTTTGGCGATTTCAGCTGCCTTTCCAAGACCGACAACAAGAGGGGTTGGAACAGTGCCAGATCTGATGCCGCGCTCTTGTCCGCCGCCACTAAAAATTGATTTAATACGCACTCTTGGTTTGCGACGAATGTAAATCGCGCCAATGCCTTTTGGTCCGTAAATTTTATGTCCAGAAATACTCATTAGGTCGATGTTCATTGCTGCGACATTGAGAGGAATCTTTCCAAAAGCTTGAGCGGCATCAGTGTGAAAATAGACGCCCTTTTTGTGGCAAAGTTCACCAATTTCTTTGAGTGGTTGAATCACGCCGATCTCATTATTTACGGACATCACAGACAGTAAGCAGGTTTTGTCGGTAATTGTTGATTCGAGTTTTTTTAGGTCGACAAGGCCATTTTTTTGTACTGGCAAGAAAGTTATGCTGAAGCCTTCTTGTTCAAGATCACGAGCTGAGTTGATTACGCATTTATGCTCAGTTGCAGCGACGATGATGTGATTTTTCCCGCTGGCGCTGTAAAAATGTGCAACACCTTTGATGGCGATGTTATTTGATTCTGTTGCACCTGACGTGAAAAAAATTTCTTTGGCATCCGCCCCAATTAAGTCTGCGACTTGTTTGCGGGCAATTTCGACCATCTCTTCCGCCCTCCATCCAAGCGAATGTGTGCGCGAATGCGGATTGCCGAAATCTTCCTTCATGCATTTCACCATTACGTCAATGACGCGCGGATCCATTGGCGTCGTGGATTGGTAGTCAAGATAAACTGGGAGTTTAAGCGTCATTTTATTTGTGTAATTCTGTGGTAAAATTCACTCCACACTTTGATGAATTTTTTAATTTCATCTTCGGTGTTTTCTGGAGCTAGGCTGACGCGGATTGCGCTAGTTGAAAAAGTTGGATCGATGTTCATTGCCTTTAAAATTCTTGATTCGCTCAAGGCGCCGGAAGAGCAGGCGGATCCAGCGCTAACACAGATTCTATTCAAATCAAAATTAATTAGCTGAGTTTGCGCGTCAGAATTTTTGGTTGCGATGTAACTAGTGTTTGGAAGGCGCTCCACTGATTTTGAAAAAATCAGCACATTTTCTCCGCCAATTTTTTGAATTTCCGATTCAAGAAAATCGCGTAATTTTTTTACATTTTCGTGAGCGAGAATTTTTTTGTGAGCTAATTTGCAAGCTTCACCAAAGCCGGCAATTCCCGCGATATTCAGCGTTCCAGCGCGTTTAGATTTTTCCTGTTTTCCGCCGTAAATGAGTGGTTTGATGTCTAAACCTTTGCGCATTAGCAGCGCTCCAACTCCTTGGGGTCCATTGATTTTATGAGCTGAGATCGAGGCGAAATCGACATTTAATTTTTCTAAATCGACCGCAATTTTTCCAATTGCAGCAACGGCGTCGCAGTGAATTAATCCACCATTTTGATGAACTAATTTAGCGATTTCGGCGACCGGTTGAATTGCTCCAGTTTCATTGTTTGCAAGCATTAAGGAGAGTAAAAAACTCCCCTGAACAGAGCTTAATTTTTTTTCTAAATCACTGACGTCAATCAAGCCATTACCCAAAGCTTCGATCTCGATTATTTTTTTGTCGCTAGAGCGACAGTTGTAGATTGAGGAATGCTCGAATTTGCAAAAAAGAATTGTTGTTGCGTCGGTGCCGTAAAGCACTTGGTTGTTTGCCTCACTAGAGCTGCCAGTAAAAATTATTTCGTAATTTTGAGCGTTGAGTAAATTTGTTAATTCCTGCCTAGAGCCATCAACCAGCTTGGTTGCCAAGCGTCCCAATTGATGATTTGCCGAATTATTGAGTGGTAGTTGGAAGGTCTCATTCATTTTTACCAATGCCTCTGGAGCTAGAGTAGTCGTGGCATTGTGGTCGAAATAAATAATTGAACCAACTTCTGTTTTCATAGGGTTTCCAAAGAAACTGAATCCAAATATTCGTAGATTCTATTTTCCAATCCGTGCCACAGATGGTGAGTTTTGCACTTGGCACTCTTGGTTACACAGCCTTTTTTGCTGTTGTTACAACGAGTCATTTTGATTGGGTCACCAATGGATTTGATAATTTCTGCGATGGTGATTTCGTTGCGATTTTTTGCGAGAATGTAGCCTCCGCCAGGTCCCTTTGATGAGGTAACGATGCCAGATTTTTTTAAGCGTGCGAAAATTTGCTCGAGGTAGGAAAGTGAAATTTTCTGTTTTTCTGAAATGGTGAGGAGCGAAACCGGTTGATTGGTTTTGTCATCAGAAATTTCGATGATCGCCATCACGGCGTAGCGACATTTAGCGGTTAGGATCATTTCGGTTCATTCAAAATTTAGCGGCATAATCTCCGACTAATTTAGTAGGATATTTTTAAGACGCAGAATTCCTACGCTCAAGGTAAAATTTATACCGAATCTGATTGAAGATACCGAGCTGTTTTTATCCGAGTTAAATCAGATTCGGTATGGGGTTCCCCACGATGTGGGGCGCCGCCCGTGCGGCGTAAAAATAAAAATATACCAGAGCTCCTTAAAACTTGAACTTCTCAGCTCTGGTATTGGGGTTCCCCACAATGTGGGGCGCCGCCCGTGCGGCGTAAAA
>CANMEW010000033.1:0-4300 GCA_947496905.1 Rickettsiales bacterium
GAACCTCTGAAAAACCTGGATTTTTACTCAAAGATTTTTTTGAACGAATGAGTTGCAATCGCTTCGCTCTTGTCGAGAAATTTTTAGGCAACAAATTTTTGAGCAGGAAAGCGTACCTTGATGTACGATTCGAGCACAGGGATCGAGCTTAAGCTCGATGCCCGTTCTTGCTAAAAATGCTTCGCATTTTTTTAACGCTCGAACCTCGCGAAAAAATTTGGTAACGAAAAAATTTCCGGAAAAGATGGTTTTTCAGAGGTTTCTTTACTCATTCGCGGTCAGCGACTCTTCCATTACTTCCTTGGTAATGAAGCCTTTGTTAAACAACTCAGTTATTGAGTCTTTCATCAGGCACATGCCGCTTTTTTTATTGAGCTCGATGATGGAATTAATTTGCGGAATTTTGTCTTCACGAATGAGGTTACGAATCGAAGAATTGGCAATCATGATTTCGTAAACCGCACATCTTCCGCCGCCTTGCTTCTTGATCAAACGTTGAGACACAACGGCTTTGATTGAAGTTGAAAGCATAGTTCGAATGACGGGCTTGTCCTCAGACGGAAAAACGTCGATGATTCTGTTAATGGTTTGTGCGGCAGAGCTGGTGTGAAGAGTTCCAAAAACCAAGTGACCAGTTTCAGCCGCGCTTAATGCCAAGTGGATGGTTTCGATGTCGCGCATCTCCCCAACCAGAATAATGTCTGGATCCTCACGCAAAGCGCTTTTTAGAGCCGCAGCGAATGACAAGGTATTGTTTCCGACTTCTCGCTGATTGACCAAAGATTTTTTATTTTTGTGAACGAATTCGACTGGGTCTTCAATGGTAAGAATGTGATGCGCATGGTTGGTGTTAACGTGGTCAATCAAGGCAGCGAGAGTTGTAGATTTACCACTACCAGTTGGTCCAACCACCAAAATTAAGCCCTTGCGAGAATTGGCTAAATTTCGAATAGCTTCAGGCACGTGCAACTCTGCCAGACTTTTTACTTCAGTTGGAATTTCACGAAACACCGCAGCTGGCCCGTAAATTGTGCGAAAGGCATTGACGCGGAAACGCATCTTCTCACCAACTTGGATCGAGAAATCTAGCTCCAGCTTTTCTTGGTAAGTTTTTTTCTGATTGTCATTCATGAGCGAGTGAAGCATCTCAAGAATTTGCTTGTCGTTCAAAATGGGCGCGTTGGGAATCGGCGCCATGTCGCCACTAATGCGCAGCATTGGCACCGCACCAGTTGTGATGTGAACGTCAGAGCAACCTTGTTTCTTGGCGTAGGTAAGAATTTTTTCGATCATGGGATTTTTGGAATGGTGAAATGTCGGGTGATTTAGCTGAAGTGAAAAAAATTAAAACTTAGAATTGTGACGGAAAGAATCACCCGACTCAAATGCTGTCGCATTCGAGCCACCCTCTTTTACAAAGAGGGTTAGGCGCGGAAAACCCTCTTTGCAAAAGAGGGTGACTTGTGAAGCGTGAAGCGCTTCACAAGTCGGGTGATTTTTTACTTACTCAGAAATTTTAGCGGCCATTGTATCCTGCCTGAGGTGTCTTTTTGCGCACCGCCGAAATCTTTTCGCTAACAAGTTTAGTAGCCTCTCCCACCGCACCATTGTCACCCGCACTTCTCATCTTCGTAGCCACATCATCTCCGACAATATCCAAAGCAAAAACAGCACGTAGGCCAACGAAATTTTTTAGATTCTTATCTCGACCAGTGTAAATTCCAACTGCTGCATTTTCCTTTTGAATTGCAGCAGAAAATTCTTTCCATTTTTTTAGCTGAGCCTTATCGGAAGGTTTGTTGCTTTCAGTATTAGCGTCAAACTCAACCCCAGAAAGCCCGCCATATTTCCGTGTACAAGCAATTATTTTTTTGAGCTCATCCGCGCCAATTTTATGATCAAAAGCCACCTTAAGAATCACGGCCTTCATGGTATTGATGATGTCGGTCTCTTTACTTGTGAATGTACTTCCGTAAACGCCTTCAATGACTCTAAAATTATTGTCCGCACGGGTTTTTTTTACCTGCTCACCGCTGGAAGCGAGAGCGGGAGCGGCACTACTACTTGCTACTGCCCTTCCATCATTAGCTTCTTTACTTAACGTAACCTCTGTAAATCTACGAAGCTGCGCACCGCTTAATTTTTTCACTGACCTTACTTTTATCTCCGTGCTTGGATTTTTGGTGTCGCCTATGGGCACCGCGCGGTTTCCAGATTTCTTTTTGCTGACGACATCCTTTATCCCCTCATCCCTCACTTCTTCCAACTTAGATGGCGCACTCCGGAATGCATGAGTATATTTTTCTATCAAGCCCGACTCAACTGCTTGCAACCCTAATGTTTTTTTGTTCTTGGCCATCTCTGGCAATTCGCCGTCGTAATAGACTTTAACTAAATCTATTATTACTGCATCACTATTCTGTGACGCAGGAGGGCCGCTCATCACAGGGGAGGCATTGGCATTAGAATTCGGATCCTCCTCCGGCTCAACATCTGATGTCACTGAAGCGGCATCGTCATCTGTATCTAAGGCAGCGGGCTTCTCAAACCTCCCCACCAAAGTTCTGGCGCCACTAACAATATCCGCAATTTCTTCATCAGTTCTTCTTACCTCTCCCTCCCAAAATCCCATCGAGAAGTTTTGAGCGTAAGATTTACTCAGGATCATCTTCGCTATTACGGCGGTGGCAAAAGCCTCTGCCTCTGCCTCTGCCTCTGGATCTTCTTTTGATCCTGCAACAAATGCATCTAGCGGCGAAGTAAACCCTTTTCTCTTACCCACTATTTCCTTCCTCAACTCCGCCAACTTGCTCAACTTATCTTTATTCAACTGTTTTTGATTACTAGCCGCCAAACCAGCATCAATCCTCTCTACCGCAGCAAAATCACCTGCGTGAACAATGTAAGCCAGCTTAGCAATTGAGCGATGGCAATTCGCCTGAACTTTCGGAGCGTCTAATTTAGAGAGAATATTGCCCACATTTATTTCACTACCAGTTGCATTTGTATCAGACGACGCACCCGCCTCTAGGGTTATTTCTCTGAGAGCGATTGCAGCGTTGATTGCAGCTTTGATCGCCTTCTTCCCCTCTACAGCAGCAGCATCTCCTACTACAGCAGACAGCAATTCATCCACTTGCACCGCAGTTGGGAGGATGGACGACGCACCCGCCTCTAGGGTTATTTCTCTGAGAGCGATTGCAGCTTTGATCGCCTTCTTCCCCTCTACAGCAGACAGCAATTCATCCACTTGCACCGCAGTTGGGAGGATGATGTCTTCTCTTCCGAGTAAAGCGTTGACTACCCCTTCGTGACCTCTTGCAGCAGCGACCATGAGTGCGGTTCGCCCTCCTACGTTGGCGGCGTTAACATTTATTCCTTCCACACCTAAGAGAGCGGTGACTACCCCTTCGTGACCTCTTGCAGCAGCGAACATGAGCGGGGTTACTTTTCCTACGTTGGCGGCGTTAACATTTATTCCTTCCGCACCTAAGAGAGCTTTGACTAAATCTACGTTACCTGCGGCAGCAGCGACGATCAGAGCTTCGCCTGCGGCAGCTGCCTTGTCTGCAAAATTATCCGCTGCTAATGCAGTTTTTACACTGTCCACATTTTCATCTCTCACCGCCTTCAGCAATACTTCTCGTGGGCTTAAGGTAGTGGCGGCTGTGGCTGTGGTAACTGCGCTAGCACTGGCAACGGTGGGTAGGCTCGGAGCTTGAGGAGCAGAGCTTTGAGCGGTTATAACTGGGGTAACTGCGCTAGCACTGGCAACGGTGGGTAGGCTCGGAGCTTGAGGAGCAGAGCTTTGAGCGGTTGTAACTGGGGTAGCTGTGCTATGGGGGTTCGGAGCTGGATCAGCATGGTTTGTCGCAGCTTGTGTTTTTTCTTTCAGAAGTTCGCTGATTTCCGAAGCGAGTTTGGAATTGCTGCCACCAAACTCAATATTCGTCACCTTGCAATCAGGCTTACCCAAAGCTTCTTTCAGTTTTGCAATGGCATTTTCAGAGAATGTACTTTTCGAAAAATTAATTTCTGTCACCTTGCAATCAGGATTAAGCAAAGCAATAGCCAGCACATTAGCGCCATTGTCAGAGATGTGATTTTTCGAAAGATCAATATTCGTCAGAGTATTGTATTCTGATATAATTTTTTTTCCCACAGCCTTTTCCTGCTCTATTTGATAAGCTGCAATTGCTGCTGCTGCTGCTGCGAAGGGGTTGTACACCGTCGGAACTACTGCTGCGGCAGGCGTCGCCGGTTGCCCAATCGCCTTCTGAGACTTCATAGCACCCGCAAA